>JAJLJT010000144.1:0-4434 GCA_033844555.1 Alphaproteobacteria bacterium
CCCGATGGTAGCCTATATCCCTTCGAGATGGAGCCGGACCGCCGCGAGGCGCTGCTCGAAGGTCTGGACGAGATCGGCATGACCCTGCGCCATGCCGACGCCATAGCCGCTTTCCAGGCGCGCGACGCGAAGCGTCGGCCCTGGGTCTACGAAGTGCCGGCCGTCTGACACGGGCGTCCGGCCAATCACGCGAAAGCTGCCGCGTCCGGGAGACATCGCCGGGCGACGGCAGCGCAACACGAGGGGAGGTCATGAAACACATGTCGATCTTTGCAACGTTCGGAAAGGCTGCCTGCGTGGCGGCTGCGCTCGCACTCGGCGGCGCAGGGGCCATGACGGCGGCCGCGCCGCGCGCGGATGCAGCCGAGGTCACGGTCACGCATTGGGGCGTGCTGATGTATGGCGCGCCCTATGCGGTGGCGATGGAGAAGGGCTTCTTCAAGGAGGCCGGCGTCGACGTGACCGGCGTGCTCACGTCGAAGGGCGGCGGCACGACCATGCGCAACGTCATGGCGGCGGACCTGCCCTATGGCGAGGTGGCGCTGTCGGCGGTCGTGGCCGCGATCAACCAGGGCGCCGACCTGAAGATCGTCAACACGGGCGTGCAGACCGTGGGTGAGATCCTGTGGGTCACGCTGCCGGATTCGCCGATCAAGACGACGAAGGACCTCGACGGCAAGAAGGTCTCCTTCACCAGCCCGAAGTCGGTGACCGAGATGCTTCTGACCATGGTCAGCGACGCCAACGGCATCAAGCCGGAGATGATCGCCGCGGGCGGCATCGGCGCGGGCCTGACGCTGCTGAAGGAAGGCGCGGTGGTGGCCGCCCCGATCATGGACCCGATCTGGGCCAAGCTTTCCGACAACTACCGCCCGGTGTTCCAGGTGGCCGACGAACTGCCGCAGATGATCCAGTCGGTCGGCGTCACCACGTCGGACTTCCTGAAGGAGAACCCGGACACGATCCGCGCGCTGGTCGAGGGGCGGCGCAAGGGCGTCGACTTCGTCTACGCGAACCCGGAGGAGGCCGCGCAGATCGTCGCCAAGTACTACGAGATGGACCCGGCTCTGGCGCTCAAGGCGATCAACAACCTGATCAAGCTCGACTACTGGAGCCGCGGCGGGTTCAACCTCGAGGCCATGGACCGGCTGATCGGCGGCCTGCGGATCATCGGCGAGGTCGAGGGCAAGGTCGACTGGGCGAAGTACGTCGACGACAGCTTCGTGAAGTAAGCCTACCGGGGAGGACCTGGCCATTTCCAAGCTCGCCGAGGCGAGTGCCCCGTCCGCGACGCGCGACGCGCCGCGGGCGGCGCACGCCGAACTGACCGGCGTCACGCGGGTCTATCCCGCGACGGGCGGCGGGCCCGGGGTGCACGCCCTGGGTCCGGTCGACCTGACGCTGGCGCAGGGAGAGTTCTATTCCGTCGTCGGCCCGTCGGGGTGCGGCAAGTCCACGCTGCTCGACGTGCTGGCCGGGCTCTCGGCCCCGACCGAGGGCACCATCCTGTTCGAGGGGCAGGAGGTGCGCGGTTCGGTGCCGGCCGGCATCGGCGTCGTCTTCCAGGAGGATGCGACCTTCGCCTGGCTGACCGTGTGGGACAACATCGCCTTCGGCCTGCGCCGGGCGGGAATGGACGCCGCCGAGATCGAGCGGCGGGTGTCCTATGCGCTGGGCTTCATGGGCCTCACGGATTTCTCGAAGGCCTATCCCTCGCAATTGTCGGGGGGCATGCGCCAGCGGGTGTGCATCGCGCGCACGCTGGTGATGCAGCCGCGGCTGATCCTGCTCGACGAGCCGTTCGGCGCGCTCGACGCGCAGACCCGCCTGCTGATGGGCGACGAACTGCTCAGGCTCTGGCGGGAGACGGGCGCGACCGTGATGCTCATCACCCACGCGCTGGACGAGGCGGCGATGCTGTCGGACCGCATCGGGGTCATGTCGGCGCGTCCGGGCCGCCTGATCGCCGACATCGAGACCGGCTGGCCCAGGGAGCGCGACAGCCGCATCGCGTCCGACGACGCCTTCGGCAACATCACCGCCGAGCTGTGGGGTCTCCTGCGCGAGGAAAGCATGAAGGCCGCCGGCATGGCGGAGAAGGGCCGGGCATGACGCGGCTCGGCTGGATCCGGCTCGCGGTGGTCGCGGGTTTCGTCCTTCTCATCGAGGTTCTGTGCCGCACCGGCGTGATCGGCAAGCTGACCATGATCCCGCCGAGCGCCATGGCCGTCGAGCTTTGGGCCCTTCTGAAATCCGGCAAGGCCGACGCGGACATCGTGCAGACGCTGCGCAATGTCGCGGTCGCCTTCGCGCTGTCGGTCGTCGGCGGCTTCGTGCTCGGCGTCGGCCTGCATTCCATCACGCGGCTGCGCCGGGCGGTCGACCCGTTCCTCGCGACCTATTACGCGATCCCGTTCTTCGCCTTCTACCCGCTGCTCGTCTCGATCTTCGGACTGAACGCCGCCCCGATCATCCTGATCGGCTTCCTGTTCGGCGTGGTGGCCATGATCATCAACACGATCAACGGCCTCGACCGCGTGCCGCGCGTGCTCCTGAAGACGGCGCGCGTGTGCGGGATGGACCCTGTGCGCACGGCGCTCATGATCAAGCTGCCGAGCGCGGCGCCGCATCTCTTCACCGGGGCGAAGCTCGCCATCGCCTATTCCTTCATCGGCGTGATCGCGGCGGAGTTCATCATGTCGACCTCCGGCCTCGGCTATTCGATCGCCTATGCGTTCAACAATTTCGACAACAAGACCATGTATGCGCTGATGCTCTTCATCATCACGCTGGTGACGGTCATCAACGCCGTCTTCCACGTGTGGGAGCGGCGGATCATGGCGCGCAGGGGGCGCTGAGGCCATGCGCCAGACCCTCGACACGATCCTGCTGGTCCTCGGCATCCTCGCCGTCTGGCAGCTTCTCAACTGGTCGGCGGGCGACATCGCCATTGCCTCGCCGGCCGCGACCTTCGCGCGCGCCGGAGAGCTTCTCTCCAGCGCGACCTTCTGGCCGCACGTGTGGGAGACGGGGGCCGCGCTCGTCTACGCGCTCGCCATCGCGATCCTGGGCGGGCTGACCGTCGGGCTCGCGCTCGGCCTGCACAAGGTGTCGGGCGAAGTGGCGGAGCCGATCCTGATCTCGCTCTATTCGCTGCCCAAGATCACGCTCTACCCGCTGATCCTTCTGGTGTTCGGCCTCGGCATGTCGGCCAAGGTCGCGTTCGGGGCCATTCACGGCATCATCCCGGTTGCGATCTTCACGCTGGGCGCGGTCAGGACCATCGCGCCCGTCTATTTCAAGACCGCGCGCGTGCTGCGGCTTTCGCGCGGCCAGCTCGTTTCCACCGTGGTCATTCCGGCGGCAGTGCCGGAGCTTGTCTCGGGCCTGCGCGTCGGCTTCTCGCTGACCCTGCTCGGCGTGATGATCGGGGAGATGTTCGCCTCCCAGCGCGGGCTCGGCTACCTCATCATGAACGCCATCGGCACGCTCGACGTGCCGACCATGATGGCGGTGATCCTGATCCTCGCGACCGTCGCCATCGCGATCAGCGGCGGCCTGCTCTATCTCGACCGCCGCCTGCACCACCGCGCGTCCTGAGGGGCTTCCCATGCGCAAGCTCGTCCATCTCTACAAGCGCCGTGCGGGGCTGGACGTGGCGGACTTCCACGCCCGGCTCGCCGGGGCTGCCGAGGGCGACCCGGACATTCCAGGCCTCGTCCGCTATGTGCAGTCGCACAGCCTGCTCAAGGGCTATGCGAAGGGGGAACTGGCCTTCGACGCGATGGAGGAGTTCAGCTTCGCGCACCCGGACCTCGCGGGGCTATGGCGCGCCTCGCCTGGCGCGGGCGACCTGCTGGCCCGGCGCGCGGGTCTTGTCGACGCACAAGCGACGGTGACGCTCATGGTCGACGTCCACCGGATCAAGAGCCGCCCGGTCCCCGCGGGCGCGGTGAAGAGCATCGAGCTTGTGACCCGGCGCGACAGCCTCTCGCTCGCCGATTTCCGCCATCACTGGCGCGTCGTGCACGGGCCGCTCGCAGCGACGATTCCGAGCGTCTTGCGCTACGAGCAGAACCATTGCGCGCTGGAAGACTACATGGGCGGCGGCGCGCCGCGCCTCGACGGGCTCGCCATCACCTGGTTCGCCACGACCGACGCGATGCGCGAGGGCGCGCGGACGCAGGCCTATACGGACACCCGCGCCGACGAGCCCAATTTCCTGCCCGACGGCCACCTGCCGACCGTCCTCTCCCGCGAGGTGCTGGAGCGCTGAAGGCAGGCGCCGGGCGCACCCGGCGCGCGCCTCAGTCGACGAGGTTCGGCAGGAACATCACGATGTCCGGCCACAGGATCAGCAGCGCCAGCAGCACGATGTCGGCGACGAGGAACCACGCGACGCCCTTGAAGATCGTCGCGACGGACGCGATGTCG
>JAJLJT010000145.1:0-1940 GCA_033844555.1 Alphaproteobacteria bacterium
CCGGGCAAGCGTCAGCGGCAGCTTATCAGACAGGATGAAGCGCAACGAGGTTTCCTCCTTGCCCCGGTTCCAGTGGGCGTGGAACGCGGCGGCGAGGTCTTCCAGGTAGAAGGCGATGCGGTGCGGCTCGTGCGCGCGGGCCGCCTGCTCCACCATGCGCGGGAACTCGCCGAGCTTGCGGGCAAGGCCAAGCTCGCCCTCGTCCGTCAACAGCTTCAGGTCGGCCTCGGCCAGCGCCGCGTCGGTCAGATCCTGACCCGGAAGTTCGGCGGCGGCATTGCGCAGCACCGAGCAGACGCGCGCATGCGCATACTGCACGTAGAAGACCGGGTTGTCCTTCGATTGCTCCAGCACCTTGGCGAAGTCGAAGTCGAGCTGGGCGTCGTTCTTGCGCGTCAGCATCATGAAGCGCACGACGTCGGGGCCCACCTCGTCCACCACGTCGCGCAGCGTGACGAAGGAGCCCGCGCGCTTCGACATGCGCACCGGCTCGCCCGCGCGAAACAGCCGCACGATCTGGCAGAGCTTCACGTCGAGGTCGCCCTGCCCTTGCGTCAGCGCGCGCACCGCCGCCTGCATCCGCGTCACATAGCCGCCGTGGTCCGCGCCCCACACGTCGATGAGGGAGCGCGCGCCCCTGTCCACCTTGTCCTTGTGATAGGCAATGTCGGAGGCGAAATAGGTGTAGCTGCCGTCCGACTTCTTCAGCGGCCGGTCCACGTCGTCGCCGAAATCGGTCGCGCGGAACAGAAGCTGCGGGCGCGGCTCCCAATCCTCGGGCGTCTTGCCCTTCGGCGGCTCCAGCACGCCCTCGTAGATCAGGCCGCGGGACTCCAGGTCGGCGAGCGCGCGGTCGACGGCCCCGCTCTCCACCAGCCCGCGCTCGGAGGTGAAGACGTCGTGCCGGATCGCCAGCACGTCGAGGTCGTCGCGGATCATCGTCATCATCATGTCGACCGCGGTCTGGCGCGCGATGGGCAGCCACGCCTCCTCGTCCATGTCGAGGAGCGCGCGCCCGTGCGCCTCAGCCAGCGCCGCGCCGACGGGCTTCAGATAATCGCCGGGATAGAGGCCTTCCGGGATCTCGCCGATGTCCTCGCCCAGCGCCTCGCGGTAGCGCAGGAAAGCGGACCGCCCCAGCACGTCGACCTGCGCGCCGGCGTCGTTGATGTAGTATTCCTTCACCACCTCGAAGCCCGCGAACTGCAGCAGGCGGGCCAGCGCGTCGCCGAACACGGCGCCCCGGCAGTGCCCGACGTGCAGCGGCCCCGTCGGGTTGGCGGAGACATACTCCACGTTCACAAGCTCCCCCGCGCCGGTCTGCGAACGGCCGTAGTCCGTCCCGCGCGACAGGATCGTGGCCACTTCCCGCTGCCAGCGCGCGGGCGTGAGCCGCAGATTGATGAACCCTGGTCCGGCGATGTCGACCGCCACGACGCCCTCCGCCTCGCGCAAGCCCCCGGCGATCTTCTCCGCCAGGTCGCGCGGCTTCATCCCCGCCTTCTTCGCCAGCACCATCGCCGCATTGGTTGCGAGGTCGCCGTGCGACGGATCGCGCGGCGGCTCCACCGTGACGGGGCCGCGGTCGAGGCCCTCCGGCAGCACGCCCTCCGAGACAAGCCGGTCCAGAACGGCCGCAAGCTCGGCCGAGATGTCGCTGAAAACGCTCATAGATCCCCTGACGTCAGATCGAACAGCCGGCGATGTTCCTCGATCGCGAAACGGTCGGTCATTCCGGCGATGAAATCGGCGACGAGCGCCGCGCGGGCCGCCTCGTCCGCCTCCTCCGCGCTCCGCCGCCAGCCGTCGGGCAGGATGCCCGGCTCCGCCATGTAGAGCGCGAAGAGGTCGGTCACGATCCGCCGCGCCTTGCTCATCATGCGGTTGACCTTGTAGTGGCGATACATGTGGCCATGCAAGAACGCCTTGAGCGCCTTGTC
>JAJLJT010000146.1:0-2781 GCA_033844555.1 Alphaproteobacteria bacterium
CCCCTGAAATCGCAGAGACGCGCGACGTCCTGACCTGGCCACGAGAAGGCGCCGGACGCCTGGCCGCAAGGCAGGCGTCCGATGTCCTTCGCGTGGCACGAGATCCGTGATCACCTCATGCATTCATCCTCCAACCTTCACTTCCAGCGCAGCTTCGACGCTGTCCGGCATGGACAGGCTGCCCTCACGCCGTTCCGGGATCCGGCGGCCCTGCTGGACAGGCTGCACCGCACGCCCGGCGATCAGGGTCAGAAGAACCTGATCCTCTCCACTCTGGTCAGGTCGGCGCAGGGCGACGGGCCCGCGTCCGATTGCGCCCTGACGATGCTGTTGCTCGCGCTCTGGCCCGGCCTCGACGCCATCCGCCGCCGGTCGATCTGGCGCAGGATCGGCACCGCCGAAGAGGTCGCGTCCGACGTTCTGGCGCGCACCACCGAGGCGGTGCGCGGACTCGACCTCGGGCGCGTCAACTGGATCGCGGCCACGGTCCTGCGCAACGTCGAGCGCGACCTGATCCGCACGCGCCAGCGCGACCAGGCACGCGAATATCTCGCCAGCGGCGCCGACCCAGACGAGGTGGCGGACAGCGGCGAAAGCGGGATCGGCGCGGCCGGGTACGCGCGGCTGAACGGCGCCGTGCGGAAGCTGCTCGGCGACGACGCCCTGCTGGTGATCCGCGTAGCGATCGAGGGCTTCTCGCAGGCCGAGGTTGCCGTCGAACTGGGGCTGACCGAGGCCGCCGCCCGCAAGCGGTATCAGCGCGCCATGCGCCGGCTGCACGACGCCCTCAAGGAAATCCCCTGACCCGATGTCCCGATCCGGCCCGGCCGGTGGCTTTTCCCTTTCGAGCGCCCCGAGCGCCTTCCCTCCAACCGAAAGCAGACACGCATGAACCGCACTGCCGATCTGTCGCTCGAGGATTTCAGGCGTCTTCCAGGGCTCTATCGCCGCTGGGAGCTGACCGAGGTCTGCGAGCCAAACCGCAACTATCAGATCGAGGACGCCGGCACCCACGCCGACGGGACGCCGCTGCTGGCGATCTACGTCGCCGAGCCCGCGCCCGACGTCCGCGAGGCCGCCTGATGGGCCTCCTCGATCACCTCATCTCACGGAGAACCGCCATGCCGGACCAGCCGGACGACATCACCCGTCTTCGCGCCACGAGCTACGCCCTCGAAGACCTCCCCGAAACCATCTCCCTGCCGCAGCGCGCGGATGACGAGCCGCGCGAGCCGCTGCCGGTCGTCGAGGCGACCGTCGACGAGATCGCCTTCGCGATCGTGGAAGCGGAGCGCGAGAGCACGGCCGCCTACCGCCGCGCCGATGCGCTGAAGCGGCTCTACAAGCTCGCCCGCGAAACGGGGTGCATCGGCGCAGATCGCGCCGCCACGGCGGTGATGAAGAAGGAGGGCCAGTGATGGCCCTTCCCATCATCGGCGCCGATGAGCGGCTCGCGCAACGCAAGGGCATCAAGGGCGTCATCTTCGGCCGGTCCGGCATCGGCAAGACCAGCCTGCTCTGGACGCTGAACGCCTCGACCACGCTCTTTCTCGATCTCGAGGCCGGGGATCTGGCGGTCGAAGGGCTGGAGATCGACACGCTCCGGCCCCGCACCTGGAAGGAATGCCGCGACTTCGCGGTGTTCATCGGCGGGCCGAACCCGGCGCTGCGCGAGGACCAGCCCTACAGCCAGGCGCATTTCGACGAGGTCTGCGGGCGCTACGGCGATCCGGCGGTGATCGGCAAATACGAGACCGTCTTCATCGACTCGATCACCGTCGCCGGGCGGCTCTGCTTCCAATGGTGCCGCGGTCAGCCCGAGGCCTTCTCGGAGAAGACCGGCAAGTCCGACATCCGTGGCGCCTACGGTCTGCACGGCCGCGAGATGATCGGGTGGCTGACCCACCTGCAGCACACGCGCGGCAAGCATGTCTGGTTCGTGGGCATCCTCGACGAGCGGCTCGACGACTTCAATCGCAAGGTATTCCAGCCGCAGATCGACGGTTCGAAGACCGGGCTCGAGCTGCCCGGCATCGTCGATCAGGTCATCACCATGGCCGACATCGCCGATGCCAACGGCCAGCCGCAGCGCGCCTTCGTCTGCCAGACGCTGAACCCGTGGGGCTATCCGGCCAAGGACCGCTCCGGTCGCCTCGACAGGGTCGAGGCCCCCCATCTTGGCCGGCTGATGGAGAAGATCCAGCGCCCCGCAGCTCCTGCCGCCGAACGCCTGTCCTGGCCGCCGGTGACGCCCGCCGATCCCGCGCCCGCCGAGGTGCCCAGCCATGGCTGAGCGCCTCTCGCCACGCCCGGTGTCCCGATCCGGTCGCCGGGGTGGCTTTTCCCCTCTGACGCCGCTGCGCGTCCCATCCTCCAACTGAAAGGAGCCGCGCAATGTCCGGACCCTGGAACGACTTCAACTCCGCCCAATCGAACACCAACGTCATCCCGAAGGGCACGCTCGCCAAGGTGCGCCTGACCCTGCGCCCCGGAGGCTTCGACGACGTCTCGCAGGGCTGGACCGGCGGCTGGGCGCGCCGCGCCGCCACCGGCGCCGTCTACCTCGACGCCGAATACACGGTGCTCGAGGGGCCCTATGCCCGGCGCAAGGTCTGGTCGCTGATCGGCCTCTACAGCCCCAAGGGCCCGGACTGGGCGAACATGGGGCGCGGCCTGATCCGTGGCATCCTCAACTCGGCGCGCGGCGTGTCGGACAAGGACAACTCGCCCGAGGCGCAGGCGCGCCGCCGCATCAACGGCTTCGGTGATCTCGACGGCGTC
>JAJLJT010000147.1:0-12860 GCA_033844555.1 Alphaproteobacteria bacterium
GTGCCCAATGGGCAAGAGGACTGGAGTGTCGGACGGTTCCTCGGCACGCATCTCATGGGGCGGCCTGCACCGGGACGCCGGCTTTATCTCGGTCAGGTCGAGCTGCTGGTGCAGCGCCTGGAGGCGGGTGAGATCACGCGCGTCAGCATCGAGGTCGAGCCGGCATCCTGGACGCTCCACCGGCTCGATCCGCTGCACATCTGGCTCAGAAGCAAACTCTGGCTCCCCATCTTCCGCCGCTTCGAAAGGCAGCGCGGGAAACCCACCGCAGGCACCGAGGCAGAGTAGGAACAGGCCGACTGCAAGCTTCAGGCATCTGCCAGCTTCGGGAACCCGGCGTACCAGCTTGAATGATCCCCTTCATGGTTCGACATGCCCGGTTTCGTCAGGAGCCCGTGCGGCTTGATGTAGCTGTCGACGCGGCGGCGCGGGCGTTCATGCCACTGGATGTTGAATTCAGCCAGCCTGGGAAAGAAATGCAGGCTGGCGTAGGGCAGGTTGCCGTGGATCCACCAGGGGCCGTGATCTGCCTGTCTCGGTGGCTGCCGCCGGTCCGCTTTCAAGCAGTCGTGTGCAGGCAGGTATGCGCCTGCCATAGCGCGTGCGTGGCGGACCGAGGGCACCCGGAAGGCCGGGCGGCGATGCAACCGATGGACATGGGAGTGCGGCTTTCGAAAGGGCAAGAAAGTCTGCCCGATGAAGGTCACGCATCGACGGTCTTTGTCGCAAGCCAGCCACCGTCGACGGGAAGCACGACGCCCGCAACGAAGCTCGCATCGTCCGACAGCAGGAATGCAATGGCCGAGGCGACCTCTTCCGGGTCGGCGACGCGCCCCAGCGGCGTGGTGCCGATCATCTCCCGGCGATACGCCGCATCGCCGTCGATGCGCGCGGCAGTCATGGGCGTGCGGATCACGCCGGGAGCGACCGCGTTCACGCGTATTCCCTGACCGGCATAATCGGCCGTCATCTGGCGCGTCAGCTGCGCGACGCCGGCCTTTGCCACGGCGTAGGCCGCCGTTCCCCTGTAACCGACCTCGCCGAAGGCAGACGCGACATTCACGATGCGTCCGCCCGGGCGTGGCAGATGTGCGAGAGCCGCGCGGCACAGGCGCATCACCGACAGCAGGTTGATATCGACGATCCGCTCGATATTGGCATCGTCGCTTGCATCCAGCGGGCGCGACCCGCCGACGCCCGCGACGTTCGCGAGCATGTCGAGCCGCCCGAAGTTCCCGATACAGGCCTCGACAAGCCGCGTCTCCATGCCGGGGGCCGCGACATCCGCCGCCATTGTCACGACGTTTGCGCCCCACGCTGCGGCGTTTCGCTCAAGTCCCTCCCGCTGGACGTCCACCGCCAGGACGGATGCGCCCTCGCTCGCAAGGCGCGTGACCGTGGCGGCGCCTATCCCTCCCGCGGCGCCAGTGACGAGGGCGGCCTGCCCCTCGAAGCGCGCGCTCACATCTGCTCCGCGGCGCAGGACGCGATCTGCTCGCCCGTCGCGAACCAGACGTTGTCATATGTCTTCAGGAAGTGGATGAAGCGGCGCAGCATGGCCAGCCGGTTGGGCCGTCCGATGAATTGCGGGTGCATCACGAGGTCGAACAGACCTCCCCACCGATAGATCTCGTGGAATTCCTCCTGCCAGATCCGAAGTATGGACTCCGAGTCGACGATCGTGCGCGGCGTCTGCACCGAGAACATCGAGAACGGCGCGTCGTCGCAGCTCCAGTGCCACGGCAACTCGATCAGGCCCGGCGAACCGTCCTCGAGCACGTGCCGGTAGGGGTTGATGGAGTCCATGAGGGAGGTGTCGTAGAGAAACCCGCGCTCGGTCAGAAGGCGGATCATGTTGCCGCTGGTCTCGCCTGCCGGCGAGCGATAGCCCTTCGGACGAAGCCCGAGCGTCCGCTGCAGGGCGTCCAGGCCCTTGTCGAGCGCCTCCTCCTCCTGGTCCGGATAGTCGGGATGGATCCATTCGTGCAGATAGCCGTGATGGCCGATCTCGTGTCCGTCCTTCAGGATCGCTTCCGCGCGCGACTGGTGCCGTTCGGCCGTCCAGCCGGGTACGAAGAACGTGGCCGGGACCTGTTCCTCGCGCAGCAGCTCCAGGATCTTCGGCACGCCGACACGGGCGCCGTAAAGGCCCTGGGACAGGATCCCCGGCCGCTTGGCATTGTCGGGATTGCGCGAGAGCCACAGGGTTTCGGCGTCGAAGTCGAAGGTCAGCATGACGGCGCACCGCGCGCCGTTCGGCCAGACGATCTCGGGGACGTCCGCGTTGCTCAGGGTCATGGTCGGGGCTCCGATGCTCTGGGGATGCTCAGGCGATCGCGGCAGATCGCTCCAAGGCATCAGGGTAGAGGGCGTATGCATTCATGGGATGCGTGCAAGGCGTTCCCGCCGAGGCGTGCAGGACGCGCGCATCGAGATCGAGCACGAGAGCCGCGACCGTCGACACGTGCCGCGCCTCGGGCAGCGCAGGGTCGGGATGCCGGCAGACGGCAGCCGGATAGCCATAGTGATCGGTCAGCGCCTGTTCGATCGCCTCCATGCCGATCCGCGGGCTTGCAGCCCGCAGCGTGCGCTCGACCCGAACGTCGCGGTAGAGCGTGTTGGGCGCGATCCACTCCATCCGCGACGCGATCGAGGAGGGGTGCTTCATGTGGTTCGCATGGACGACGATTCCGTCCGAGGGATAGAGGACCTGGTGCGCATTGGGCGAGAGTTCGAAGTTCAGGATCTCTCCCTCCGCCTGGCCGATGAGCACATTGGTGGAGCACACCCGGCTGGTGTTCAGGAACGGATAGATGGCGAGGTCCATCCGGTCCGCGTCGATCGTCTCGCGGCACCGGACATGGACGGGCTTGCGATACCGGTTCTGCCCGTCCTCCGCCGTGACCAGTCCATTGATGCACAGGCCGATCCCGGCTTCGTTGATCGCCATCTTGCAGCCGACGATCCCGGCTTCGGCATAGCCGATGAAGTCGGGCTTCTCCTTGCGGCGGACGCGCATGATGAAGGTGCGGCCCCGCAGCCCGTCGAGCCAGTCCCAGTTCTGGCCGATCAGCGTTCCCCCGTGCGCGGTGACCGAGGGCATCAGGCCGAACGAGGTACAGCCGTCGGGCTCCTCCATCCTGCCTTCGGCGAGACGGGCCTCGCTGGAAAAGACGCCGTAGGTGATCTCGTATCGCGCATTGAGGACGGCGATATCGCCGAGGGGGAGGCCGCAGCCCTCGGCAACGCCCTCCATTTCCCGGAAGTACTCGGGATTGTCGGCGGCCATGAAGTCGGCCCACGCACGCCCCTCCACGGCCGCGGCCTCGCGCGAGATGCCGCCAGCCTCGAAGCGGCGAAGATAGATCTCGAGCGTTTCGGCGATCTTCGCTCCCATGAACCTGCCATGCGCGACGCCCCGTTCAAAGGGATCGTCGCCAAGTTCGAGGATGGGAAGTGTCATGTCTCTTGGTCCTTCCTTGCCGGCGGCAACCGGTCCTGGTCCTGCGCGTCCGCCTTCAGGCGCTCCAGAAGCAGGTCGCGGGACCGCACGAGATGGGCTTCCATCGCTGCGGCCGCACGCGCGCCGTCGCGTGCGAGCAAGGCGCTGACGATATCGTCGTGACCCTGCGCAATCCGGTCGGCGCGTCCGAACCTCAGATTGATGAGCGACAGCCCGAGCCGCACCTGGTTGATGACGTTCTCGAACAGGGGGCGGAGGGTGTCGCTCCCCGCGAGGTCGACGATCAGCCGATGCAGCGCGAGGTCATGCTCGACGAATTCGGCGGGAGACAGAGACTGTTGCCGCCGGCACATCATTGCGCGCCAGTCGGCGAGGCGGGCAAGATCCGCGTCGCTGGCGGTCCTGGCCGCCTCTTCGACGGCAAAGCGCTCGAGCACGATGCGCACCCGGAACACATCGTTGATCTGGTCTGCCGTCAGGTCGCGCACGAAAAAGCCGCGCCGCGGCGAGAAGACGAGCAGGCCCTGCTGCGCCAGTTGCCGCTCGGCCTCGCGGATGGGACCGCGGCTTATGCCCATTTCCCGCGACAGAACGGATTCGGAAATCCGCTGGCCGAGCTTCAGCCGGCCCACGACGATGGCCTCGTGCAGCTGGCGCGCGACTTCTTCCGTCAGGCTGCGCGCCTGCACCGGCTGGAACCCCGGCTCCTCGGTCTCCTGGGAGGCGGTTCTGCCGGTTCCGAAGCCCTTGTTGCCGTCCTCAGGACTCACTGACTGCCTCGTTCGTTGGGCGTTGTGGCAAGCCGGCGTCCGCATATCGGCTGCGCGCAGGACCACGGTCCCAACAGCTTGACGCGATGAAAGCGCGAACCTTAGCCTATCAACTGTTGACAGTTTACATCTGTCGAATTCACGCTTGCAAGGTCCGAGGGCATGTTGCGCGCGAGACGCACCCGGGACCGGGGATGAGGCGAGGGGATCCGCATGTTGCAGCGCGTGGGCGTTGAGATCGGGGGAACATTCACCGATCTGGTTTGGCAGGTGCCGGGCGGCGCCCTGCGGACCCACAAGGTGCTGTCCACGCCGGAGGAGATCCAGCGCGCCGTGCTCGAAGCCGTGGAGGGAAGCGGCGCCGACCTGCGGTCTATCGACCATCTGGTTCACGGGTCGACCGTTGCGACCAATGCACTGCTGACCCGTTCCGGCGCGCGCACGGCGCTCCTCACCACCCGCGGCTTCCGGGATGTCATCGAGATCGGAACCCACGACCGGCAGGGGAGCGTGTACGAGGTCTTTTACCGGAAGACGCCGTCTCCGGTCCCCCGTCACCTGATCGGCGAAATCGACGAACGGATGGACTTTGCCGGCAGCGTCATTCAGCCGCTGGACGAGGCCGGCGCCCGCGCCGCGATCGAGGGTCTGCTGGCCAAGGGCGCCTCGTCCTTTGCGATCTGCCTTCTGCACGCCTACGCCAACCCCGCCCACGAGCAGGCGCTGGCGCAGTTGATCCGCAGCCTCGCCCCCGAGGCGCTTATCAGCTGCAGCCATGAGATTTCGCCGGAGTTCCGGGAGTATGAGCGCAGCATGACGACCGTCGTGAATGCGTTCGTGAGCCCGGTCGTCTCGCGATACGTGGACCGTCTCGGTGAGGATCTGCAGGCGCGCGGCTATGGCGGCATCCTGCAGATCATGCAATCGAACGGCGGCATCATGCCCGGGGCGGCCGCGGGCCGGAACGCTGTCCGCATGCTGCTTTCGGGCCCTGCTGCGGGAGTGCGCGGCGCCATCTGGTTTGCCCGCCGCAACGGGATTTCCGACATTCTGACGCTCGACATGGGCGGAACCAGCACCGACGTCGCGCTGGCTCCGGGTCTTGTTCCGGGGCTCGTCCCGGAACTCGTCGTGGACGGTCTGCCCGTCCGTACCCCGGCAATCGACATGGTGACGGTCGGCGCGGGCGGGGGCAGCATCGCGCATCTCGACCCGGGCGGCTTTCTGGCCGTGGGACCGGCCAGCGCGGGCGCGCGGCCCGGCCCCGCGTGCTATGGCCGCGGCGGGACGGCGGCGACGGTCACCGATGCGCAGGTCGTCGCCGGCCTGCTCAGGCCCGACCGCTTTTTCGGGGGACGGATGAGCTTGCGGACGGACCTGGCGGCGGAGGCACTGCGTAGCACCGGGGTCGAAGGCGGCGCCCGCGAGATTGCCGATGCCGTCCTGCGAATGGTCAACAACAACATGGCGCAGGCGGTCCGGCTCGTTTCCACGGCGCGCGGCATCGACCCCACGGACTTCACGCTCGTGGCCTATGGCGGAGGCGGGCCGCTGCATGCCGCGACCGTCGCCGACGAGATCGGGATCCGCAAGGTGCTCGTTCCCTGGTCGCCCGGCCTTGCATCGGCGTTCGGCCTGATGGTCGCCGATACGACCATCGACCTTGTGCAGACCGACCTGCAGCCGCTGGGCGATGCCGCCCTGGACAGCGCGCGCGTGGCGCAGCTTTCCGACCTCTGTACGCGCGCGGCGGCCGAGCATGGGCTCGATCCCGGCAGCTACAGCGTGGAGATCGGGCTCGATCTCCGCTATCGCGGGCAGGCATTCGAGCTGACGGTCTGGGGCGAGGCCAGTCCGCGCTCCGCGGCGGAGTTGCGCGCGGCCTTCGAGGAATTGCACAGGCAGCGTTACGGCTACGCACGCGCCCAGCTCGACGTCGAACTCGTGAACTATCGCGCGCGCCTCGTCGAGCCGGTGGACGCCGCCGTCGCGACGCCGGAGCCGCCGCAAGCGGGCGAGCCCGCGCCCGAGCGTGGCGAGGTTTTCCTCAACGGCGAGGTGCACGACGCACTTTATCTCGAGCGGGCGAAGCTGCCGCGCGGTTACGCCGTGGACGGCCCTGCAATCATCGAAGAAGATACCTCGACGACCGTGGTGCCACCGGGGTGGCGTTTGTGCGTGACGCATTGCGGCGATCTGCTGATGGAGCGGAGCGCAACATGACCGCAAGGGGCAGGCACGCGAATCTGGATCTGACGAAGGTGGCGATCATCGCCCGGGCGCTTCAGTCCGCGGCCGACGAGATGAACGCGAACCTCATCCGGTCTGCGTTCTCGACGGTCGTGCGCGAGGCGCGCGATTGCTCCACCGCGCTCCTCGATGCCGATGGCAATGTCATCGCGCAGGCCGAGACCATTCCGATGCAGACCGCCGCCCTGTCGCTCTCCTTCAAGGCCGCGAAGTCCCAGCTCGACCTCTCCGCCGTCAGCGACGGGCAGGCGATCCTCATGAACGACCCCTACTCGGGCGGGCAGCATCTCAACGATATCATCCTGTTTCAGCCGATCTTTCATCGGGGCGAACTGCTCGGCTGGTCGGGCAGCACCGCGCACCACCTCGACATCGGCGGCGGCAGCGCCGGCGTGAACACCCGCGCCACCGACCTGATCCAGGAGGGTCTCGTCATCCCGCCGATCCTGTTCGACGTGGCGCGCGACTGGAACGGCGGGGCCATCGAGCGGCTGATCTTCGCCAACATCCGCACCCGCGAGATCGGTCTCGGCGACATGAACGCGCAGTTCGCAGCCAACCATACCGGGGCGGTTCGGATGCGGGAGCTTGCCGATCGCTATGGCGTGGACACGCTTCGCAAGGCGATGGTCGAGGTGCTCGACTACAGCGAGCGGCGGATGCGCGCCGCAATCGCGGAGCTTCCCGACGGCACCTACACCGGCAGTGCGTCCATCGACCGAGACGTGTTCGAGGACCGGCCGGTCCATGTCCGCGCCACCGTGCGGATCGAGGGCAGCGAGATGACTCTCGACTTCACCGGCACGGACCCGCAGGTGAAGAGCATGTTCAACTGCCCGCTGTCCTCCGCGCACGCCGCGGTTTTCGCCGCCGTGCGCTGCATCATGGGCGACAAGGACATGCCGGCGAACGACGGCTGCAACAGGCCGCTGACGCTGGTGTTCCCGAAGGGCAGCCTGCTCAATCCCGCTGGCCTCGCCCCGGTGCGGGCGCGCATGGCATCGGCCTACCGTGCGTTCGACGCGGTGCACGCGGCGCTGTCCGGGGCCGTGCCCGGCCGTGTGCCCGCGCAGGGGTTCAACACCACCACCGGTTTCTACATCGCGCAGCAGCGGCCGGAGGGCTACCGCGTCTTCGTCGATGTGCTGGGAGGCGGGTTCGGTGCCGGGCGCGACTACGACGGCGCGGATGCCTGCGACAACATCCTGAGCAACTGCCGGAACACACCCATCGAAGCCTTCGAGCAAGCCAATCCCCACCTGCGCATGGAAGCCTACGAACTGGTCCCGGATTCGGGCGGCGCAGGGCGCTGGCGGGGCGGCCTGGGCTTCACGCGCGTGCTCAAGGTGCTGGAAGAGGGCGTTTTCCTCAATCTCTACTCCGACCGCTACAACGTGCCTGCGCAGGGATCGTGCGGCGGGTTGCCGGGGGCGTGCGGCGGGCTTTCCGTCTGGCGTGCGGGCGAGGAAATCGCCTTGTCGCCGACCGCCGCCTTCGACCTGATGCCCGGCGATACCGTGCGGCTCGCCACGGGTGGCGGGGGCGGCTACGGCGACCCGAGCGAGCGCTCGCGTGCGGATGTCGAACGCGATCTCGAGGATGGCCGGATTTCGGAAAGACATGCGCGCGAGGTCTACGGCCTCGCGCCGAGCAAGAAGAGCGCTGCCTGAACGGACGGCGCCGGAACAGGAGAGGCCTGGGGGCATAAGGCGTCCAGGATGCTGAAGGAAGGGAGTGCAACATGAAACACTGGTCTCGAGTATTGGGGGCGGCGGCCGTTGCCGTGGGCCTCGCCGGGACGGCCATGGCGGCCGACCCCGTCAAGGTTGGCGTGATCCTCCCGCTGAGCGGTCCGAGCAGTCTCGCCGGATCGGAAGTCATCCAGGGGGTGCGCCTGGCGGCCGAGGAGGCGAACGCTGCGGGCGGCGTGCTGGGTGGCCGCCAGATCGAGCTCGTTGTCGAGGACGATGAAAGCTCGCCGACGAAGGGCGCGACCGCCGCGCGCAAGCTGATCGAGCAGGACGGCGTCGTGGCCATTGTCGGCACCTACAACAGCGCCGTGGCCATGTCGGCGCTGAAAGTCGCGGCAGAGGCCAAGATCCCCATGACCTCCGGCGGGTCGACGTCGGTGGGGGTCACCGACATGAACGAGCCCGGCAACCCCTGGTTCTTCCGGGCCTTCCCGGGGTCCGACCAGCAAGGGTCCGAGTCCGGTCTCGACACCGTCAATGTGCTGGGCGCCAAGCGGCTTGCGGTCGTTCACGACAACTCGTCCTACGGCAACTCGCTGGCCGACATGTTTGCCGAGGTCACGAAGGCGAACGGTGCGGAGATCATCGCGCGCGAGTCCTACAATGCAGGCGAGCAGGACTTCTACGCGATGCTGACCAAGCTCGGCGCGCTGAAGCCGGAGGCCGTGTATCTCGCCGGACTCGTCGGCGATGGCGCGAACATCGTCCGGCAGGCCTCGGAAATGGGCATCCAGACGCAGTTCGTCGGCTCGGGCAGCATGATGACGGACAAGTTCATCGAACTGACCGGCCCGGCGTCGGAGGGCTTCGCCGTTTCGTCGATGTTCGAGCCGGACACGCCGAACGAGCATGGGGCTGCTTTCGCCAAGCGCTTCAAGGAGCGTTGGGGCGTCAACGCCAACGTCCATTCCGCGCTCGGCTACGACTCCATGGCGGTTCTTGCCAAGGCCATCGACCGCGCCGGCTCCACGGACGGCACTGCGATCCGCGATGCGATGATGAAATCCGGCGACGTTCCGCTGGTTCAGGGACCTCCGGGAACCACCGCCAGCTATGACGAGAAGGGAAGCGTCAACTTCAACATCGGCATGGCGATCGTGAAGGACGGCAAGCGGCAGCTTCAGCCCTTCTGATCGGTCACGATCCGGAGCACTCCGGCGGCAGCAGGGCGCCTGTCCCGCTGTCGCCGGTCCTGGTTTCTCACGCAAACGCGGGCCCGGCACGCATGTACACCATCGATTTCGCCATGACGCTTTTCGTGAACGGTGTGATCACGGGCAGCGTCTATGTGCTGGTCGCGATGGGTTTGACCCTGATCTTCGGCATCCTGCACGTGGTGAACTTCGCCCATGGCGAGTTCTACATGCTGGGGGGCTATTTCGGCATTGTCGCGGTCATGTATTCCGGGATGCCGCTGCTTGCCGCGCTTCTCGTGTGCATGGTGCTGATCGCACTGATCGGGATGCTGGCGGAACGCCTCGTCTTCCGGCCGATCCGGGGGAGGGATCCGACGGATTCGATCATCTCCTCCTTCGGGCTGGCGGTCGCGATGCAGAACGCCGCCCTGCTCGTCTTCGGGCCGCAGCCGCAGATCATCCGCACGGAAATGGCGCGTGTCACGTTCAGCATCTTCGGCGTCTTCATGACGCTGCAGCGTGCGATCATCCCGATCATCGCCGCTGTTCTCGTGATCGTCTTCCACCTGGTGCTCCGCTACACCTGGACCGGCAGGGCGCTGCGGGCGGTGGCCCAGCATCCGACGGTGGCGACCCTGTCGGGCGTCGACGTGAACCGCGTTGCGCTTGCGACCTTCGCCATCGGGGCCGCGCTGGCGGCCGGCGCGGGCGTGATGATGTCGAGTGTCTTCATGGTGCAGCCTGCCGTCGGCAACACCATCGCGCTGAAGGCGTTCACGGTCGTCATCCTGGGTGGCATGGGCAACATCTACGGCGCGGTCGCCGCCGGTCTGCTGCTGGGCATCGTGGAGAGCTTCGTCTCCGGCTACATCTCGAACGAGGCGCGCGAGATCGTGGGCTTCGCCCTCGTGATCCTCGTGCTGATGGTGCAGCCGTCCGGCCTCTTCAGCTTTGGCAAGGCGGTCGACCGGGCATGAGCAGGATCGTGACGAACCCCTGGGGCTTCGGGCTGGCGGCCGCCGCCCTGGCTGCGCTTGCGCTGTTTCCGCTGACCGCGCCGAACAGCTATTTCCTGCACATCTTCATCATCATCTTCATCTACGTCATCCTGGCGGTCGGCCTCGATCTCGTGTTCGGCTATTGCGGCCAGTATTCCTTTGCGCAAGGCGCGTTTTACGGGATCGGCGGCTACACGGCGGCAATCCTGTTCCGGGACCTGGAGTGGGGGTTCTGGGCGACGTTGCCGTCCGGGATCGTCGTCGCCGGGCTGTTCGGTCTGTTGCTCGGCGTTCCATCGCTGCGCCTGGCGGGTCACTTTCTGGCGATCGTGACCATTGCCTTCCAGACGATCGTCTACCTGCTGCTCGGCTCCTGGACGGGCTTTACCGGCGGGCAGTACGGGATCGGGATGCCGCGGATCGAGCCCTTCGCATGGGCCGGACTGCCCCGCCATGAGGGCTTCTATTACCTGGCACTGCTGGCGATGGCCCTGGCCGTCCTGGTCGGCTGGCGGCTTGCCGCCTCGCGGATCGGCAAGGAGTGGGTTTCCATCCGCGACGACGAGATGCTGGCCAAGGCGGTCGGCCTCAACACGACGCGCTCCAAGCTCATCGCCTTCGTTCTCAGCGCCGCGTTCGCGGGCGGGGCGGGCGTTCTGATCGTCTATTACCTCGAGGGCGCGTACCCGCAGGACTTCGCGATCATCACGTCGGCCACCATCATCGCCATGGTGGTGGTCGGCGGGCGCGCGACGATCGTCGGGCCGATCCTCGGCGCGGTCCTCTTCACGGCCATGCCCGAGTTCCTGCGCTTCACCGAGGACTACAAGCTGATCATCTACGGCCTGCTCATGATCCTCGCGATGACCTTCCTGCCGGCCGGCCTGATCGGACTTGGGCGGCGGCTCGTCACGAGGAGGGCCGATTGATGGCACTGCTGACGTGCGAAGGCGTGACACGGACGTTCGGCGGCATGGTGGCCGTCAACGACGTGGATCTGCACGTGAACGAGGGCGAGATCGTCGGGCTGATCGGGCCGAACGGCTCCGGCAAGTCGACGATGGTCAACCTGATCACCGGCGTGCTGCCCCCGACCTCGGGCCGCATCGTGTTCGACGGGCGTGACATCACGGGCCTGCCCTCGTGGAAGATCAACCGGCGCGGCATTTCCCGGACGTTCCAGTTGCTGCGCCTGTTCAAGTCGCTGAGCGTGGCCGACAACATCTCCATGCCGCTTCATCCCCGGCACAGGGCGGGACTGCTCGCCTCGATCCTTGGCCGGCCGGAGGCAGCCGCCGAGGACGAGGCGGGCTATGCCCAGGCTTGCGAGTTGCTCGACCTTTTCGAGCTTCGGGCCTTCGCCGACCGCCCGGCGTCCGACCTGTCCATCGGCCAGCAGCGCATGGTCGAACTGGCGCGCGGCATCATCGTCAACCCGAAGCTGTTCGTCCTCGACGAGCCTGCGGCGGGCCTGTCGCCGCCCAATGTCGACAAGCTCATCGCGCTGATCCGGCGTCTTCGGGACGAACGCGGGATCACCATTCTCCTGGTGGAGCACGTGATGCGCGTGGTGCAGGAGTTGTGCGACCGCGTCGTCGTGCTGGATTACGGGACAAAGATCGCCGACGGGCCGCCGCGGGAGGTTTCCGAGGATCCCAAGGTCGTCGAGGCCTATATCGGCGGTGGAAAGGTGTCGCGTCGTGCTCGAGCTTGACAGTGTCACCGCCGGGTACGGCAAGGCGCAAATCCTGAACGGCATCTCCCTCACGGTGCCGGAGGGGAAGATCATCGCGCTGCTCGGCGGCAACGGTACGGGCAAGTCCACGACGCTCAAGGTGGCCGCCGGCCTGCTGCAGCCGACGGGCGGCGAGGTGCGCTTCGCGGGCGAGCGTCTCGACGGCGTCAAGGCAAGCAAGGTGATCGAGCGGGGGCTGTGCCTGGTCCCGCAGGGCAAGGAGGTTTTCGCCGCCATGTCGGTGGAGGAGAACCTCGTCATGGGCGCCTATCACCGGCGTTCGGACAAGGCGGGGATCCGCGCCGACCTCGAGGCGCGCTACGCGCAGTTTCCCGCCTTGCGCGACCTTCGCAGCCGCGCGGCCGGCTATCTCTCCGGCGGCGAGCGCCAGATGCTCTCGATCGCGCGTGCGCTGATGGGACGGCCCAGGCTGCTGATGCTGGACGAGCCATCCGCCGCCCTTGCGCCCAAGGTGGTCGAGCAGATCGCGCAGATCGTGCTCGACCTGAACGACAGCGGCCTCACGGTGCTTCTCGTCGAGCAGAACGTCGCCATGGCCATGGCGGTGGCCGAGCATCTCTACATCATGCGCGACGGCCGGATCGCCTTCGACCGGCCGATCACCGCCGAGGACGAGGGGACCGACGACCTGAAGGCGTTCTATCTGGGACAGGACTATGGCTGACTTCAGCGGCAAGCGATGCGTGGTCACCGGCGCGGCCTCGGGTCTGGGACGGGACGTGGCCGGCGCCCTTGC
>JAJLJT010000148.1:0-10262 GCA_033844555.1 Alphaproteobacteria bacterium
ACTGGGCCCGGTGCTGGGGGGGCTGATGGTGGCGGGCCGCGTCTCGGCAGCCATCGCGGCGGAGATCGGCACCATGCGCGTGACCGAGCAGATCGACGCGCTCGCAACCCTCGCCACCAACCCGATCAAGTATCTCGTGGTGCCGCGGGTCGTGGCGGCGACGCTGACCATGCCGCTGCTGGTGCTGGTCGCCGACATCATCGGGGTGATGGGCGGCTTCCTGGTGGGCACGGAGCGGCTGGGCTTCAACGCGGGCGTCTACATCAAGAACACCTGGGACTTCCTGGAGGCCGACGACGTGATTTCCGGCCTGGTGAAGGCCGCCGTCTTCGGCTTCATCATCGCGCTGATGGGCTGCTACCAGGGCTATCACAGCCGCGGCGGCGCGCAAGGCGTGGGCGCGGCGACGACGAGCGCGGTGGTGTCCGCCTCGGTCCTGATCCTCGCCGCCAACTACATTCTCACCGAACTGTTCTTCTCCGCATGAGCACCACCGACGAGAGCCCGATGCTGAAGCTGACCGGCGTCCACAAGGCGTTCGGCCCGAAGAAGGTGCTGAACGGCGTGGACCTGAGCGTGCCGCGCGGCCAGTCGCTCGTCGTGATCGGCGGGTCGGGCACGGGCAAGTCGGTCATGCTGAAGTGCATCCTGGGTCTTCTGCGCGCCGACAGCGGATCCATCACCGTCGACGGGGCGGAGGTCGCGGGCGCGCGGGGCAAGGCGCTGGACGAGGTCCGCGCGAAGTTCGGCATGCTGTTCCAGGGCGGCGCGCTGTTCGACAGCCTGCGGGTGTGGGAGAACATTGCGTTCGGTCTGATCCAGGGCCGGGGCATGAACCGTGCAGACGCCCGCGAGATCGCGATGGACAAGCTGGCGAAGGTCGGGCTGTCGCCGGACGTCGGAAATCTCTACCCGGCGGAGATCTCCGGCGGCATGCAGAAGCGCGTGGGCCTCGCCCGCGCCATTGCGAGCGATCCGGAGATCATCTTCTTCGACGAGCCGACGACGGGCCTCGACCCGATCATGGCGGACGTCATCAATCACCTGATCGTGGAGCGGGTGAAGGAGCTTGGCGCGACGGCGCTGTCCATCACGCACGACATGGGCTCGGTGCGCAAGATCGCCGACCGCGTGGCGATGATCCACGGCGGCAAGATCCTGTGGGAAGGCCCCGTGGCCGAGCTGGAGACCTCCGGCAATCCGTACGTCGAGCAATTCATCCACGGACGCTCCGACGGCCCGATCCGCGTCGACACGGGCCGGAAATAGAGCCGGTGGCCCGCACCCGCGAAACCTTCGTCTGCCAGGCGTGCGGCGCGGTCCATCCGCGCTGGCAGGGCAAGTGCGACGCCTGCGGGGAATGGAATTCCATCGTCGAGGAGAAGGCGCCCCCGCCCGCCTCCGCCCGTCCGCTGCCGCGGTCGAAGGGCAAGGCGCGGATGGAGCTTGTCGACCTCAAGGGCGATGCCCCTGAAGCCCCGCGCCGCAAGACCGGCATCGGGGAACTCGACCGCGTGCTGGGCGGCGGGCTGGTGCCGGCCTCGGCCATCCTGATCGGCGGCGATCCGGGCATCGGCAAGTCGACGCTGCTGCTGCAGGCGATGGCGGCGGTCGCCAATGGCGGCGGACGCGCGGTCTATGTCTCCGGCGAGGAGGCGATCGGCCAGATCAAGATGCGCGCGCGGCGGCTGGGTCTTGCGGATGCGAACGTAGAGCTTGCGGCGGAAACCAACCTCGCCGCCATCCTCGGCACGCTGGAGGCCGGAACGCCGCCCGACGTGGTCGTGATCGATTCGGTGCAGACGCTGTGGTCCGACACGCTCGACAGCGCGCCCGGAACCGTGACGCAGGTGCGGGCCTGCGCGCAGGAGCTTGTGCGCATGGCCAAGGCGCGCGGCACCGCGGTGCTGATCGTCGGCCACGTCACCAAGGACGGCCAGCTTGCCGGCCCCCGCGTGATGGAGCACATGGTCGACACGGTGCTCTACTTCGAGGGCGAGCGCGGCCACCAGTTCCGCGTGTTGCGGGCGGTGAAGAACCGCTTCGGCCCGGCCGACGAGATCGGCGTGTTCGAGATGACGGGCGCGGGGCTGACGGAGGTGCTGAACCCCTCTGCCCTCTTCGTCGGCGACCGGGAGGCGCGATCCTCGGGCGCGGCCGTCTTCGCGGGTATCGAGGGCACGCGGCCCGTGCTGGTGGAAATCCAGGCGCTGGTCGCCGCCTCCCCGCTGGGCACGCCGCGGCGCACGGTCGTGGGCTGGGACGGCGGGCGGCTCGCCATGATCCTCGCGGTGCTCGATGCGCGCTGCGGAGTCGGCCTCGGCAGCCACGATGTCTACCTGAACGTGGCCGGCGGATTGCGGATCGGGGAACCCGCGGCCGACCTCGCGGTGGCGGCGGCGCTTCTGTCGTCCGCGACCGACAGCCCGCTGCCGTCCGACGTGGTGGTATTCGGCGAGGTGAGCCTCTCAGGCGCGATCCGGCCGGTCGCACAGGCAGAAGCGCGCTTGAAAGAAGCTGCCAAACTTGGTTTCAAGAGCGCGTGGACACCGTCCGGGTTGAAACTCGGGTCCACGCCTCTCCCTGTCGTCGAGATCGGCGACCTGGCCCAGCTTGTGGCGCGTTTCGGGGACCTGCCCCGGCCCGCCCGCGCGAAAGGAACCTGAACGTCCATGGACGCCAGCACCTTCACCATCGGCGACATCGTCATCATCGGCGTGGTCCTGCTGTCGGCACTGCTTGCGATGGTGCGCGGCTTCACCCGCGAAGTTCTGGGCCTTGGCGCCCTTGCGGCGGCGCTGGCGGCGGCTTATTTCGGCTTCGGGCACGTATCGCCCTATGCCCGGCAATATATCCAGCCGGACACGGTGGCGGACGGAGCCTCGGCGGTCGGCATCTTCCTCGTCGTGTGGTTCGTCGCGGCGATGATCGGGCACTGGTTCTCGCGCAAGATCGAGGATTCGCCTGTCTCGGCCATCGACCGGACGCTCGGCTTCGTCTTCGGGGCGGTGCGCGGGCTGGCGGTGCTGGCGGTGCTGTTCCTCGTGTTCGTGAAGCTGGTGCCGGCGCCGGAACAGCATCCGGCCTGGGTGCGCGATGCGCGGCTGCTGCCGCTGGTGGCGGAAAGCGCGGCCTTCATCGACACGCTTCTGCCGTCGGAGGCGCCACCGCTCCCGGCCGTTCCGGGTCTCAGCCCGCGCGGCAGCGGCGGAACGGGAACGGCCCCGACAACGGCAGATGACACGGAAGCGTCACAGGGCTATAACGCGCGCGACCGGCAGGCGCTGGAGCGCGCACTGCAATCGGTGACCGGGGAGCCGGATCAGGCCGCGCCTGCCGAGCGCTGAGCCGCCCCTTCTCTGACTGGCGGAGCATGGATGCGCCACGAAACCCCTTTTGACGACGACAAGCTGCGCGAGGAGTGCGGCGTGTTTGGCGTGTTCGGACACTCCGACGCCGCCGCCCTGACCGCGCTGGGCCTGCATGCCCTGCAACATCGCGGGCAGGAAGCCGCCGGTATCGTGAGCCAGGACGGCAAGCAGTTCATGTCGGAACGCCGCCTCGGCCTCGTCGGCGACAATTTCTCGCGCGAGGACGTGATCCGGCGGCTGACCGGCGAACGCGCCATCGGCCACACGCGCTATTCCACGACCGGCGACACGATCCTGAGAAACGTCCAGCCGCTCTTCGCCGACCTCGCGGAGGGCGGCTTTGCCGTCGCGCACAACGGGAACCTGACGAACGCGCAGGCGCTGCGCCACGAACTGGTCAAGCGCGGCTCGATCTTCCAGTCGACCTCGGACACCGAGACCATCGTTCACCTGATCGCGACGAGCGGGTTCGGGCGACTGACCGACCGCATGATCCACGCGCTGAAGCAGGTGGAAGGCGCCTATTCGCTGGTCGCGCTGACGCCGGACGCGATGATCGGCGTGCGCGACCCGCTGGGCGTGCGGCCGCTCTCCCTGGGCAAGCTGGAGAACGCCTGGATCCTTGCGTCGGAGACGTGCGCGCTGGACATCATCGGGGCGGACTTCGTGCGCGACCTCGACCCCGGCGAGATGGTGGTGATCCGCGAGACGGGCGTGGAATCGCTGCGCCCCTTCCCGGCACAGGCGCGGCGTTTCTGCATCTTCGAGTATGTCTATTTCGCCCGGCCCGACAGCTACATGGAGGGGTCGAGCGTCTATGAGGCGCGCAAGCGGATCGGGATGGAACTTGCCCGCGAATCCCATGCCGACGCCGACATCGTGATCCCGGTCCCGGACAGCGGCACGCCCGCCGCCATCGGCTATGCGAGCGAGGCGGGAATTCCGTTCGAGCTGGGCATCATCCGCAACCACTATGTCGGCCGCACCTTCATCGAGCCGACGGACAACATCCGCCACCTGGGCGTGAAGCTGAAGCACAACGCCAACCGCGCGCTGCTGGAAGGCAAGCGCGTGATCCTGGTCGACGATTCCATCGTGCGCGGCACGACCTCGGTCAAGATCGTCAACATGGTGCGCGAGGCGGGCGCGACCGAGGTGCACATGCGCATCGCCAGCCCGCCGACGACCCATTCCTGCTTCTACGGCGTCGACACGCCGGAGCGCTCGAAGCTGCTGGCCTCGCGCATGTCGGTCGCGGACATGGCGAAGCACATCGGCGTCGACAGCCTGGCCTTCATCTCCATCGACGGCCTCTACCGCGCGATGCGGGAGCCGGGCCGCAACACCCAGCAGCCGCAGTTCTGCGACGCCTGCTTCACGGGCGACTATCCGACCGTGCTGACCGATCACGAAGAGCAGGGCGGCGACAACCAGCTCTCGCTGCTGACGGAGAACGCCTGACCATGGCGCAGACCGCGGCCGAAGGTCCGCTCGCGGGGCGGATCGCGCTCGTCACCGGCGCATCGCGCGGCATCGGGCGCGCGGTCACGCTCGCCTATGCACGCGCGGGCGCGCACGTCATCGCACTGGCCCGGACGGTCGGCGGGCTGGAGGAACTGGACGACGAGATCCAGGCGCTCGGCTATCAGGCGACGCTCGTGCCGCTCAACCTGAAGGACGCCGACGGGCTGGACCGGCTCGGCGCCTCGATTTTCGAGCGGTGGGGGCGGCTCGACATCGTCGTGGGCAACGCCGCCATCCTCGGGCCGATCACGCCGCTCGCGCACATCAAGCCGCGCGAGTGGAAGGATCTGCTGGAGATCAACGTCACCGCAAACTACCGGCTTATCCGGTCGGTGGACCCGCTGCTGCGCGCCTCTCCCGCTGGCCGGGCCATCTTCGTCAGCTCGCGGGCGGCAGGTCTGCACCGGCCCTATTGGGGCGGGTATGCCGTCAGCAAGGCCGCGCTGGAGGAGATGGTGCTGACCTACGCGGCCGAATGCGCAAAGACGCCGGTGCGGGTGAACCTGGTCGATCCGGGTCCGCTGCGCACCGACATGCGCGCCAAGGCAATGCCGGGCGAAGACCCGATGACGCTGAAGACACCCGACGACGTTGCCCCGCTGTTCGTCGAGCTGGCGCGCGCGGAAGAGACCCGCAACGGCGAAATCGTCCGCTTCCAGCCGCGCTGAGCCGGGCTTTCGCCCCTAGCGCCGCTTCTTCTCCGCGTACGGGTTCTTCGGCTGGCGCAAGGTCAGGCGGATCGGCACGCCCGGCATGTCGAATGCATCGCGCAGCGCATTGACGAGATAGCGGCGATAGCTCTCAGGAACCTCGTCGGCCTGGCTTGCGAACACCACGAAGGTCGGCGGGCGGGTCTTCACCTGCGTTGCGTAGCGCATCCGGATGCGGCGGCCGCGCACCGCGGGCGGCGGATGCTGGTCCGTCGCTTCCTGCAGCCAGCGATTGAGCTGGCCCGTGGAGACGCGGACGTTCCACGCCCGCTCCGCCCGGAAGACGGCGGGCATCAGGCGGTCGAGCCCCTCTCCGGTCACGGCGGAGAGCGCAACGATCTCCACCCCGCGGACCTGCGGCAACAGACGCTCCACCTCCTGGCGCAACTCGGCAAGCGTTGCCTGCCTGTCCTCGATCAGGTCCCACTTGCTGAAGCCGATGACGATGGCGCGGCCTTCCTCCGCCGCAAGCTCCACAAGGCGGAGATCCTGCGTTTCCAGAGGGTGCGTGGCGTCGATCAGGATGACGCACACCTCGGCGAACTGGATGGCGCGCAGGGCGTCGGCGACCGACAGCTTCTCCAGCTTGTCGGAAATGCGCGCCTTGCGCCTGAGTCCCGCCGTGTCGTGCAGCGTGACCGGCCGGTCCTGCCACATCCAGCGCACAGAGATTGCGTCGCGGGTGATGCCGGCCTCGGGGCCGGTCAGCAACCGCTCCTCCCCGAGAAGCCGGTTGATGAGGGTGGATTTTCCCGCGTTGGGCCGCCCCATGACGGCAAGGCGCAGGGGCCGGCCGGCGCGATCCGCGTCGTCGCCCTCCTCCTCTGCGGCGGTCTCGCCGAATTCTTCCTCGGCGATCTCCTCGTCGATGAAGGGCATGAGGGCGACAGCGAGGTCGGCCATGCCCTCCCCATGCTCGGCGGAGATGGCGACCGGCTCCCCGAAACCGAGCGCGTAGGCCTCCACGAGGCCCGCGTCGCCTGCCGAGCCTTCCGCCTTGTTGGCGAGCAGGATGACAGGCTTGCCGGACCGGCGCAGGAGCGCGGCGAAATGCTCGTCGAGCGGAGTGAGCCCGGCGCGCGCGTCGATCATGAAGAGGCAGAGGTCGGCCTCGGCGATCGCGCGCTCGGTCTGCTGGCGCATCCGGCCCTCGAGGCTTTCGGCATCCGCTTCCTCGAAGCCCGCGGTATCGATGATGCGGAAGGTCAGGTCGCCGAGATGCCCCTCCCCCTCGCGCCGGTCCCGGGTCACCCCCGGACGGTCGTCGACGAGCGCCAGGCGCTTGCCGGCGAGCCGGTTGAACAGGGTCGACTTGCCCACATTCGGGCGCCCGACGATCGCAAGGGTGCGCATGAAGGTGCCTTTCGCCCGCCTGTCAGCGGTAGGCCGCGAGCGTACCGTCGCGTCCGAGAACATAAAGCGTGTCGCCCGCCACCACCGGCGCGAGATAGGCGTCGGGGGCATCGGCTTCGCGTACGATGCTGCCGTCCGAAGGCGACAAGGCGACGAGGCGGCCATGACTGCCCACCAGCACGAGTTGACCGCCTGCGAGCACCGGACCCGACCAGAAGATCGGATCCTCCCGGTCCTCCGGATCCTCGAACGCGGGGAGCGCGGACACCCAGCGGATTCGTCCGTCACCCTTGCGTACGGCGAGGACCTGCGCCTGCGTCGTCACGGCAAAAAGATAATCTCCCGCGGACCACGGCATCTCGGTTCCGGCAACGTCGATCGTCCAGATCCGGCGGCCCGACAGAGCGTCGAGCGCCACGAACCGGCCGCCATGGCTGATGGCGTAAACGCGGTCCCCCTCGATCACCGGCGCGCCTGCCACCGCGCTCAGCGCCGCCAGCGGCGTCACGAGACCCGTGCGCGCCAGCGTATCGCCCCACAGCACCGCACCGTTCGCAGGACGAAGGCCAACAAGCTCGCCCGAACCGAAGGGCGCCGCCACAAGGTCGCCGCGCAGGGCGGGGACGCCCGCCTTGAGCAGGCCCGCAGGCTCCACGATGGCCCTGTAGCTCCAGATCACGGCCCCGGTGGACTGGTCGAGTGCGTACAGCTGATTATCGTGGGTCACGGCGAAGACGCGGCCACCCGCCGCCGCGGGCGCACCGCGCATCGGCACGCCAACGGAACTGCGCCACAGTTCGCCACCGGTCTGCGGGTCGAGCGCCGCGACGAATCCGAACGGTGTCGTGACGAACAGCCGCCCGGCATCGTGCGCGAGACCGCCGCCGAAACCGGTCTCCGACTGCTCCCCCTCCGGCGTCAGATCGGCGGACCAGATGGTGGCGCCGGTGCTGCGCGACAGGGCGTGCACGCCCGACTCGCCGTCCTTGACGAAGATCCGGTCGCCCACGATCACGGGCTGCGACAGGAAGGGCGTCGTCGAGCCGCCGCCGTCGCCCGCGCTCACCTGCCAGACAGGATCGAGACTGGACGGTCCCGCAAGCGAACCCGCCACATGGCCGGGCGTCACGCCGGTCTGGGGCCAGTCGAAGATGGCAACGGGCGGCGGCACCTGGACGGCCGTGCCCGCCACGGCCGGGTCGGCGGTCAGGCCGCGGTCGCCGCCGAGGACAGGGATGCGCGTCCCCTCCAGCCGCTCCTGTTCGGCATCGCCGAAGACGCTGTCGTAAACGCCGCAGCCCGCGAGCGGCAAAGCCAGCAGAAGACACAGGCCGGACCGGAGAACGAGGGCCGGGAGGCAATTGCCGTTCACGATCCAGCCTCCGTCGAGCTGACGAGTTCGAGCAGCAGGGTCGCCCGCTCCCTCAGAGACAAGGGCGCCGAGAGATCGGCAACGATCTGTTCCAGGGCGGCGCGGGCCGCCGCATCATTGCCGCGCGACATCTCCGCTACGGCCAGAATCTCTCGCGCGTGAGAGCGGAAGGGATTGGCGGCGTCGGTCAGAGGCCCGGCACGCAGGATCACCTCGTCCACCGGCTGGCTGTCGGCCGCGAGAACGAGCGCCCGAATCGCGGCCAGCGCGCGAAGCCGCGCCGGCAGGTCCGGCTCGGCAGCCAGCGCATCATAGGCAGCGAGCGCCGCCGCGGGATCGTCCGCCGAGAGAGCCGCCGCCCCCCGAAGCCGCGCCATCTGGGCGTAGACACCCTCCTGCCCGTCCGCCACGCCGGCCAGCGCGTCGATGCGCAGCGACGGATCGCCTTCGGCAGCCGCGAGATACTGGGCCGCGGCGTCGCGCCGGGCTTCAACCTGCCAATGGCGCCAGCCGACGAGCGCCGCAGTCGCGGCCACGATCAGAACGACGGCAGCGATGACGTAGAGGCCGTAGCGCGACCACAGGTCGACCGCACGGTCGCGGCGCACATCCTCGTCAACTTCCCTGAAAATATCGGCCAAGGCGGTCGGCTCCCTTCAACGCGGTCTTGCGGCCGCCGGGCGGTTGCCCGAGGCCGGCGGAAAATACCGTGCAGAGCGCACGAAGGCAAACGCCGCCGCGAGGGGGCCGGAGACCGGGGCGGGTTGGCCCCCGGCAAACGCGAAAACGGGTGCCGCCCGGAGGCAACACCCGCTTTTGTCGCTGCCCGTGGGGCGAGACGGATGACGCTACTGCCACCCGCCGCCCCCGAGCGGAGGCGATCAGGCCTTGCGGCGCATCCGCGCAGCCAGCGCCACCAGACCCAGGCCGATCAGGCTGAGCGGCGCCGGAGCCGGCACCTGGATGCCACCCGACGAGCCACCGGTCGAGCCACCCGTGGAACCGCCGGTCGAACCGCCCGTGGAGCCGCCGGTCGAACCGCCCGTGGAACCGCCGGTCGAACCGCCCGTGGAGCCGCCGGTCGAACCGCCCGTCGAGCCACCGGACGTGGACGGGAAGCTCGGCGAGGAGATTGTGCCGCGGTTGGCGAAGTCGTACCAGCCGGCCGCACCCGGCACATAGTTCGTCAGGACGCCGCCCGAGTACTGGATGCTGGAAACCAGCGCCGGGTGGAACCAGACGCCGATCTGGCCGTCGAACTGCGCGCCTTCCCAGGCATTCGGATTGCCGTTGGCGGGAACGAAGCTGTTGATCCCCGAGACGTCGAGGTTGGACACCTCGAACGTCACGCGCCCGCCGCCGAGGTTCGTGGTGCGCAGCGCACCGTTGAACGTCTCGATGTAGTTGTGGCGGTTGCGATAGCTGTCGCTCCAGCTGTCGCCGTTGTAGACATACGCCGTGATCCGCTGGTTGACCGTGTCGCCGTACAGGATGGCGTACTCGTTCGTGGCGCTGCGGGGGTTCGGGCCGTCGCTCAGCACCAGCCAGAAGCCGTTCGGCGTGATATGGGCGTTGTTCGCGCGAACCGTCGTCTTGAACGACAGCAGCTCGTTACGCGCATCGTACGTCGTCTTGAAGTTCTCGGTCAGGACGTGACCGCCGGAATAGCGCCCGGTCGGATCGTTGTAGGTGTAGATCGTGGCCGAAGCCGCGCTCGCAACGAGGGACGCACCAGCGAACACCGCCGCTGTCAGGGCCCCCTTTGACCATCCGAATTTACGCATGTGACTTAACTCCAGTTTGTACCCTGTTACGAACGAAACTCGGTCGTGAATACCGTGTCGAAGTCCCATGCAGTGTCAGCAAGATGGATGCCAGCTTGTGCCAAATGGCGGAAATGCTGGAAAACTTCGGTTTGCTGTCCTGTTTTAG
>JAJLJT010000149.1:0-13798 GCA_033844555.1 Alphaproteobacteria bacterium
ACAAACCGGTCGAGGTAGATCGAGCGCACCTCGCTGCCCGCAAGCTCGATTTCCCGCGCGGCGACATTCAGGCCAGGCCCTGTCACCTCCACCGCGTCGATCAGCGTCTGCGCACCGTCGAGCCGGGCCGAAACCGCCAGCTGCTCCACGTCTCCGGCCCGGGCTCCGGTCCAGCCGATCTCCGGAACGCGCACCCGGGCGCGGCGCAGGTCCGCATCGAGAGACACCGCGCCCGTCGTGGCGCTCAGCCCGCGTTTGACGACGCGAACGCCCACCGGACCGCTCACATAGCGAGCCGTGCCGATGTCCAGCACACGGCGATCCGCATCGTCGAGCGTCGCGCGCACCTCCACTACGCTGCGATCGCGCTGGGGGCCTGAGAAGCGCTCGTTCCAGGCCACCTCCACGGGCACGCCGTTGACCTTCGCCGGGCCGACGGCACGCAGGCTGTCCTCGTCTGCCGTGAAAACGAGATCGGCCTCGCTGACCGCATAGTTGCCGCCCCCGAGCGCAAGGCTGAGCCCGCGCCCCTCCGTCGTCGTGTCGAGCGTCACCGCCTCGATCGGCAGGTCCTTGACCAGCGGCAGCGCCAGAGTCATGCGGCCCCGCACCTGCCCGCCGACGGCATCGGGGACAAGATCCACCCGCGACGGCAGGCCGAGCGGGCGGGCATCGAGCACGCGCAGCAAACTCGCGGCCGATCCCTCTGCCGTCAGCGCGATCTCGCCGACCGCCGGTTGCGATGTGAGGTCCGGGATCACGAAACGTCCCTCGCTCAACGCCAGCTCCGCGACCCGGCCCGCCGCGACGTCGATCTCAAGCGTCTGCGCGGTCAGGCGCCCCATGCCCCGCGCCTGTTCGAGCGGCGGCATGGTCGGGACATAGCGCACCCGCGCGTCCTCGATGGCGAAGCGGAGATCCACCTCGGCAGGGCCACCCGGCGGGAGCGACAGGCTGAACCGCCCCTCCGGCACGCGCGCTTCCTCGATGCTCTCGCCGATCCAGGTCCGTCCGCTGCCCGGCAGGCCGATCGGCCACAAGGCGAGAAGCTTCTGCACCGTCACGTCGGCGAGCGTGCCCTCCGCCGAAACCGCGCCATCGGCGGCCATCGCGCCCGACAGTGTTACCGGAACTCCGCCGATGACGGCGGAAAACGCCTCGACCTCGCCATCCGCCGTCTCCGGCGTCCAGCGCGCCCGCAGCCGGCCTTCGCTCACATCGTGGGGACGGTCGAACAGGAAGCCCGGATTCAGTGCCTCCCCCTCGAAGCGCGCATCGATCCGCCAGCCGTCGCCGCCGGCCGCCTCGACCCGCGCCGTGCCGCTCAGCGTTCCCTGCCCGCCGAGCCGCCATTGCGCGATATCGAGCGTGCGGAACCCGTCACGCGCCTCTCCCTGCAGCGCCGCTTCCGTCATACGGAAGGCGCGCGGCTCTCCCATCTCGATCACCCGCGTCAGATCGAGGCCCGACAACGAAAGGTCGAACCGCGCGTCCCTCGGGTCGAAGGGCGCGGCCACCCGGATCTCAAGCTGGCCTTCGAGACGGGCCTCCGGCAGCCCCCGCAGCCAGTCGGGAAGCACCTCCGCCGGCAGCGCCTTCAAGGCGGTGTTGTAAAACCGCCCGCGCAGGTGCAGCGCGCCGTTCTGCGCAAGGAGATCGGCGCCCAGGACGAAGGATCCGCCGTCCGGCAGCCGCGGCGCGGCCACCTCCAGCGCCACCCCGGCGCCGGTCCGCCGCAGCGAGGCACGCGCCTCGTTGAGTTCCCAGCGCAGGCCGAGCGCGGCGTCGCGGATCACCACGGTTCCGCTGCGCACGCTCGCTTCGTCGAGCCAGGAAGCCCCCGCATAGATCGCGTCCCCGGCCAGTGCATCCGCCAGACGCATCAGGTCGAGCGGCGCCTGCCCTGGACCCTCCGCCGGCTGCGCCCCGTCTTGCGTCCCCTCCGGCGCGCCGGGCTGCGTCTCAGCCTGCGGGGCGAGCGCGGAAAGCCGCAACCGCCCGTCCTCCGTTCGCTCCGCCTCGATCCGAAGGCGGTCGAGACGGACCCGTGCCGGCGCAATGCGGCCGAGGCCGAGAGCCCGTTTGCTCACCTCCAGCTCCAGCCCGCGCAGATGTAGCGGCCGGCCCACGCCCTCGCGCCAGACCGTCATCCGCTCGATGGCCAGCGCCGGGCGCTGCGTCGCGCCGTCCCACGACAGGTGCACGCCGGAGACCGCGACGCGGCTGCCGGGCGCTGCGCGTTCGAGCCCCGCTGCAATGACCCCCTCGAACCCCGACAGCGCGACCGGACCCTGCGACAGCCGCCACGCGGCACCGCCTGCCGCGACGGCCAGCAGGACCAGCACGCCCATCAGAAGGCGTGCGGCACCGTGCAAGGGGCCGCGTCTCCGGCGCGGAGTGCGGGCCGGGCGGACGTCTGTCTCTGCGGTGTCGGGTGTTCCGTGCTCCATCGGCCTGCAGGTGTTGGCAATCCGCCCCGACCCGGACTATTTCAGGCGGCGGCGTGCGCCGCAATCCCGCTCGGGAGCCTTCCCGTCCGCGGGCGCGCCCATCTTGACCGGACACGAAGGAGAGCTTCCGCGATGGCGAACGCACTTGAGATCGGCGACAAGGCCCCGGACTTCACGCTCCCGCGCGACGGCGGGGGCAATTTCTCGCTCGCCGATGCCGCGGGCAAGGCCGTGGTCCTCTACTTCTACCCCAAGGACGATACCAGCGGCTGCACCAAGGAAGCGATCGCCTTCACCGGAATGGCGGACGCATTCGCCGCGGCCGGTGCCCTGGTCGTCGGCTGCTCCCGCGACAGCGTCGCCAGCCACGACAAGTTCAAGGCCAAGCACGGCCTCGACGTGGTGCTCGTCTCCGATACCGAGGGCAAGATGCTCGAGGACTACGGCGTCTGGGTGGAGAAGAGCATGTACGGCCGCAAGTACATGGGGATCGAGCGCGCCACCTTCCTCATCGGACCCGACGGCACGGTCCGCGAGGTCTGGCGCAAGGTGAAGGTGCCCGGCCACGCCGAGGCGGTGTTGAAGGCGGTGCAGGCGCTTTCGTGAGCGCATCGCCGCCAGCCAGGGCCGAACCGCTGCCCGACACGCTTGAGGACGCGGCCTGCACGGTGCTGCGGACCGCGGACGCGGGCGCAAAGGCGGCCCGCGCGCTGGAGGTCGCGGCCGCCTGGGAGGCGGGCCTGCTCGCCCCCGCACGCGTCCCCGGCGCGCTGCCGTCGCGCCCCGCGCGTCCATCCCGCCCACGTCTCGTCTCCCCGACGGCCGTGCCGCGCCGGGCGCGGGGCCGAAAAGGACGCATCGCGCTTCTGCACGCCGTCGCGCACATCGAGTTGAACGCGATCGACCTTGCGTGGGACATGGTCGCGCGCTTTTCCGGCCCCGGGACGCCGGACGGCTTCTATGCGGACTGGGTGCGCGTCGGCACCGAGGAAGCGCGCCATTACCGCCTCGTTGCGGACCGGCTCGCCGCCTACGGCGCTGCCTATGGCGATCTCGACGCCCATGACGGGCTGTGGGACGCCGCGGCGCAGACCGCGGACGACCTGCTGGCGCGTCTCGCCATCGTCCCCCTGGTGCTGGAGGCGCGCGGGCTCGACGTCACGCCCCAGATGATCGCCCGGATGGAGCGCGAGGGCGACGCGGACAGCGCCGCGGCGCTCGAGATCATCCACCGGGAGGAGGTGGGCCACGTGGCCGCAGGCCTGCGCTGGTTCCGCGCGGAGGCGGAGCGCCGCGGCCTCGATCCGGCCGCCGCCTTCCAGGAGATCGTGGAGACCGGTTTCCGGGGGCGTCTGAAGCCGCCCTTCAACCGCGACGCCCGCGACCGGGCCGGCATGCCGGCCGCCTTCTACGCCTGGGCCGAAAATGCAGGCCCGCGATAATTTTCCGGAATAAGCCCGCGTCCGCCGCCGTCTAAAGAACGTGTTAACGGGCAGATGGTTACGTAATCCTTGATCCCCTTGCGGGTTTCCGTTTCTATGACGGCGCTCGCGCGTGGGATCGCGGGGACTTGAGGTACGGGGGATTGATGGATCGGGGGGCACTCGCCCGGACAGCGGCGCGTTTGAGGAAAACGTTTCCTGACCGACAGATACTCATCCGGACCCATGGTGAGGTCCACTACTTCACGCTGAGCCATCGGGTGCAGCTTGGGGTATGCGCGGCCGCGCTCGCGGGGGTGCTTGCGACCGGCGCGCTCGGCGTTCACCTCTTTGGGGGAAGCCCGGCGGCGCCGAGGATCGCCGCCGTTCAGGACGCGGCGCAGGACTATGCCTCCGACCTCGCCCGGATGGAGGCCGAGCGTGCGGCCCTCGTCGAGGAGATCGCCCGGCTGCGCGCCCGTACCGGCAGCGCGCTCGCGGCGGCAGAGACCCGCAAGACCAATCTCGACAAGCTTCAGGAAACTGCCGAGGAACGCGCCCAGCGCGTCCAGGCCCTCCAGACCGAACTGAATGCCCTGCGCACCCGGCTCGCGGAGACGGAGGCCGCGGAACAGGCCGACACCGGCCGCCTCGCCGCGCTGGAGAAATCCCTGGCGGAGGCGCAGAACGCGCGCCGCGTCGCGGAGACCGCCGTATCGCGCGCCCGCGCGGAGGAAGCGGAGGCGCGGCGCACCGCAGCCTTGAAGATCGCGGCGCTGGAACAGTCGCTGAGCGAGCGGGAGTCGAACATCGACCGGCTGCGCGCCGACTACCGCGCGGCGGTCGAGGCGCGGCAGGCGGCCGAGGCGCGGCTGCGCACGGTCACGCAGGAACGCGACGAGGCGCTGCAGAAGGTCAAGGAGCTTGGCGCGCGCGTCTCGATCATGAGCGAGGACATGAGCACGCAGCTCGCCCGCACCGGCCTCCTGGAAAGCGAGCTGAAGCGCGTCAGCCAGCAGATCTCGTCGACGCAGCACCGCAAGTCCTCGGAAGACAGCCCGCGCACCGGGGCCGAGCTTGCGGAGATGGAGAACCGTCTCGACACGCTGATGGACGTGCAGAAGGGGCTTATCGCGCAGCTCGAATCCTCGGCCGAGGGCAATCTCTCCATGCTCGAGGGCGTGATCGAGCGTACGGGCCTCAAGGTCGGGGAGCTTCTGAACTCGCTGGAGCCGACGGCAACCGCGCTCGGCGGTCCCTTCATGGACCTGTCCGAGATGCGCCGCATCCGCGAGATCAACGAGGAAAGCCCTGAGTTCTCGGCCCGGATCAACCGGCTGACCGTGAAGCTCAACCGGCTCTCGTGGCTCCGGATCGCGCTCAACAGCCTGCCCCTCGCCGTTCCGGTCGAGGAGTATCGCCTGACCAGCCGCTTCGGGCACCGCAAGGACCCCTTCACCAAGCGCAGCGCCTTCCATTCCGGTCTCGACTTCGCCGCCGCGCGCGGCACGCCGGTCCATTCCACGGCGCCGGGCAAGGTCGTGTACGCCGGGCGCAAGGGCGCCTATGGCCGCTTCGTGGAGATCGACCACGGCCACGGGCTCACCACCCGCTATGCGCACCTGGACGCGATCGGCGTCGAGGTCGGCGACGAGGTGGGCTACATGCAGGCCATCGGGAAGATGGGCACCTCCGGCCGCAGCACGGGCGTGCACCTGCATTACGAGGTCACATTCAACGGCGAATTCTACGATCCCGAGGACTTCATCAAGGCGGGCCGCGATGTTTTCAAAGTCCAGCAAGCCGCGGCAGGCGGCACAGGGCGCTAGGCCGGGCACCCTGAACGGCGCCTCGGCGGTGCGCAACGCCCCGCCCTCGATCGTCAGCGCGGACATGGCCGTGCACGGCGACATCCTGTCGGCGGGCGAGGTTCAGGTGGACGGCGCGGTGAAGGGCAACATCCGCTGCGCCCAGCTCACGGTCAGCAAGTCGGGCACCGTCGAGGGCGAGATCACGGCCGAGCAGGTCGTGGTCCACGGCCGCGTCGACGGCCGGATCATGGGCCGCAAGGTGCGCCTCACCGCGACCGCGCGCATGGACGGCGACGTGGTCAACGAATCCATCACGATCGAGGACGGCGCGCACTTCTCCGGAAATGTGGCGAATGCGAAGACCGTCGCGGCCAAGGAAGCCGGCGCGGAGGAGCGTCCGGCCGCTGCGCCTACGCCCCTGCCGCGCGCCGCCGCGCGGGAACAGCAGGCTTAGTCCGCCACACCGCCCCCGCCGTCGGGCACGTCGTCAGTCGAGATCCTCGCCGACGCTCGCCGTCTGCCCCTCGATGCGCGCCGCGAGCGCTGCCGCCATGAAGGGATCGAGCTTGCCGTCGAGGACGTCCGACGGGCTCGTGCTCTCCACGCCCGTGCGCAGATCCTTCACCATCTGGTAGGGCTGCAGCACATAGGACCGGATCTGGTGGCCCCAGCCGATCTCGGTCTTCGAATCCTCGACCGCCTGCGCCGCCTCCTCGCGGATCTGCAGTTCGCGCTCGTAGAGGCGGGCGCGCAGCATCTCCCATGCCCGGTCCCGGTTCTTGTGCTGGGAGCGGTCGTTCTGGCACTGCACGACGATGCCGGTCGGGATGTGCGTGATGCGGACCGCGGAATCCGTCCTGTTGACGTGCTGTCCGCCCGCGCCGCTGGCGCGGTAGGTGTCGATGCGCACGTCCTTGTCCTGCACCTCGATCTCGATGCGGTCGTCGATCACCGGATAGACCCATACGCTCGCGAAGCTCGTATGCCGGCGGGCCTGGCTGTCGTAGGGCGAGATGCGGACAAGGCGATGCACGCCCGATTCCGTTTTCAGCCAGCCATAGGCGTTGTCGCCCTTGACCTGGATCGTGGCGGACTTGATGCCGGCCTCTTCCCCGTCGGTCTCCTCGATCAGTTCCACCTTGTAGCCCTGCCGCTCGGCCCACCGCGTGTACATCCGCAGCAGCATCGACGCCCAGTCCTGGCTTTCGGTCCCGCCAGCCCCCGCATGAACCTCGAGATAGCAGTCGTTGGCGTCCGCCTCGCCCGACAGCAGCGCCTCAAGCTCCCGCCGCCGCGCATCCTCCTTCAGGGCGCGCAAGGCGTTCTCGGCGTCGGAAACGATGGCCTGGTCGCCCTCTTCCTCGCCCAGTTCGATCAGGCCGATCTGGTCGTCGAGGTCTGCCTCGATCCGCTTGCAGGCGCCGATGGCGGCGTCGAGCCGCTGGCGCTCGCGCATGATGTCCTGCGCTTGCGCGGGGTCGTTCCACAGCGAGGGATCCTCGACCCGGGCGTTGAGTTCGTCGAGCCGGTCGAGCGCGCGGTCCCAGTCCAGCCGCTTCTTCAACAGCGCGATGGACTGGCGGATATCTTCGGAGAGGGCTTCGACTTCGGCGCGCATGGGATCGGGAACCGTGTGTTGGAGCGGAAGAGCGCCTTGCGTAGCGAAGCCCGGGGCGTCAGTAAAGCCCCCCCGATCCGGTCGTCAGCAGCACGTCGGAGCCGCCGACCCGCTCCGTCATGTAGTTCTCCAGTGAAATGCCGTCGCCCGGCTTCTCGCCCTCCTTGAACGCTTCCACGATCGTCCCCTTCCCGCCGCGCTTCGCGACCTGCCCGGTGCGCGCGTCCACGGTGATGAGATCGACGCCAGGGGGCACGGCGAAATCGCTCGGCGGCACGCCTTCCATCGCGCCGGCCATCGCATCGCCGAAGATTGGCGCGGCTATCGCGCCGCCGGACGCATTCTTGCCGAGGGAGCGCGGCTCGTCGAAGCCGACATAGACACCGATTGCAAGCTCGGGCGTGAAGCCGACGAACCAGGCGTCCTTCGCCTCGTTCGTCGTGCCGGTCTTGCCGGCGACCGGGCGGCCGAGACGCTTGAGACTGGTCGCGGTGCCGCGTTGCACGACCCCTTCGAGGATCGAGACCATCTGGTAGGCCGTGCGCGCATCGAGGATACGCTCGCGACGGTCGGCGAGTTTCGGCGGCGCGCTGCCGTCGCAGCCTTCGCACACGAAGGGCGCGTGCCGCCAGACCGTGTCGCCATAGCGGTCCTGGATGCGGTCGATGAGCGTCGGCTCCACCTTCTTGCCGCCGTTCGCCAGCGCCGCATAGGCCGCGGTCATGCGCATGACCGTGGTCTCGCCCGCGCCCAGCGCCATCGAGAGCACCGGTTCCATCTTCCGGTCGATGTCGAAACGGCGGGCATAATCGACCACCTTGTCCATGCCGACGGCCTGCGCCAGCCGGACCGTCATGAGGTTGCGCGACTTCTCCACGCCGAGGCGCAGCGTCGACGGGCCGTAGAAGCGGTTGCCGTAGTTCGACGGCTTCCACGCGCCCAGTTCCTCGCCCTGGTCGATCACGACCGGCGCGTCGACGATGATGCTCGACGGCGTGTAGCCATTGTCCAGCGCGGCGGCATAGACGAACGGCTTGAACGAGGAGCCCGGCTGGCGCGCCGCCTGCGTTGCACGGTTGAACTCGCTGACCCCGAAGCTGAAGCCGCCCTGAAGCGCGATCACGCGGCCCGTGTCCGGCTCCATGGCGACCGCGGCGCCGTTCACCTCCGGCACCTGCCGCAGAAGCCACGCGCCATCCTTCGCCGCCGCCTCGACATAGACGACGTCGCCCACGGTCAGCACATCCGACATGGACTTCGGCGCCGGGCCGCGGTTGCCCTCGGCGTCCACTGGGTTCGCCCAGTTCGTCGTCTCCAGCGCGATGGCGCCTTCGGAGACACTGTCGCGCTCCAGCACGGCGATGCGCGCCGCGGTCCGGCCGGTTTCGCGCACGACGGCGAGGCGCCAATCCTTCAGGTCCGCCGGCACCGTCAGGTCCGCCGCCTCGATTGCCGCGCGCGCATCCGCAGCGGTTCCGACATTCGTCAGCGGTCCGCGCCAGCCGGCCGCCTGGTCGTAGTCGATCAGCCCCTTGCGCAGCGCCGCGCCGACGACGTCCTGCACCCGCGCGTCGAATGTGGAACGTACCGCGAGCCCCCCGCCATATAGCGTTTCGCTGCCGAACCGGTCTGCGAGGCTCCGGCGGATCTCCTCCACGAAATAGGTGGCTTCCAGGCTGTCGCGTCCGAGGCCCAGCGTCACATCCAGCGGCCGGCCTTGGGCCGCGCGCGCGTCGTCCGCGGTGACGTAGCCGTTCTCCAGCATCCGCTCGATCACCCAGTTCCGGCGGGAGATGGAACGCTCGCGGTTGCGGACCGGATGATAGTCGGACGGCGCCTTGGGCAGCGCGGCCAGAAACGCGATCTCTTCCAGCGTCAGTTCGTTCAGGGGCTTGTCGTAATAGGTCAGCGCGGCGGCGGTGACGCCATAGGCGCCCGCGCCGAGATAGATCTCGTTCAGGTACAGTTCGAGGATGCGGTCCTTGCTGAACGCCCGCTCGAAGCGCAGCGCGAGCAGCGCCTCCTTGATCTTGCGCTCCAGCTTGCGCTCGCTCGACAAGAGGAAGTTCTTGATGACCTGCTGCGTGATGGTCGATGCGCCCTGCATCCGCTGGCCTTCCAGCGCATTCTCCACGTTCTGCACCGCGGCGCGCGCGATACCGACGAAATCGACGCCCGGGTGTTCGTAGAAATTCTTGTCCTCCGCGCTCAGGAAGGCGTGGATCACCTGCCGCGGGATCGCGTCGATCGGCGTGTAGAGGCGCCGCTCCCGCGCGAACTCCCCGATCAGATCGCCGTCGGCGGCATAGACGCGCGTCATCACCGCCGGTTCGTATTCTGCCAGCTGGGCGTAGTCCGGCAGGTCCTTCTCATAGTGCCAGACCATGAACAGGCCGACGATCGCTCCGCCCAGCACCATGAGGCAGGCAAGCCCGAACGCCCAGCCGAAGAAGCCGACGATTCCGCCCCGGCGGCGCTTGTTCCGGCGGGCGCGCTTTTCCTTGCGGGCGGCAGCCTTGGCCGCCTTGCGACCGGCGCGGCCGGTGGCAGCCCCTTCGGCCGCGCCGCGATCCTCGCGCGGCTCGGGGATCAGGGCATTGTCGCCAGCATCACTCATCACGCTCTCCACCCTTGCCGGAACCGGCATGCGAACCCGGCAAGGCATAATCGAATGCGCCGCCCCTGCCAATTCCGCAGCGGCCGCATCCGGCGATCAGGCACGCGATCTGCGGTGATTTTGTGACACCTGCGTCTCGCCCGCAACGTGCAAGCCTCACTGCGGGCGCGCTTCCAGCCAGGCGACCACCGCGTCGGCCATCACCTCGGCGGTGTCGGCCACCCAGGTGTCGGTGACGAGTTGCACGGCGTCCTCGTCATTGGAGAGGAAGCCCAGTTCGATCAGCACCGACGGCACGTCGGGCGCCTTCAGGACGCGGAACCCGGCTTCCCGATGCGGCTTGCTGAGCAGGGGCGTGACCGGCTCCAGCGCGGGGACGAGGTGGCGCGCGAAATCGACCGAGGCATTCTTCGTCTCGCGGCGGGCGAGGTCGATCAGGATGCTCGCGACATCGTCGCCCTCCTCCCGCAGGTCGACGCCCGCGATCACGTCGGAGCGGTTCTCCGAACTGGCGAGCGCGGCCGCCTCCTCGTCCGAGGCCTGCTCGGAGATCGTATAGACAGACGCGCCGCGGATATCGGGATCCTCGATGACGTCCGCGTGGATTGAGAGCATCAGGCTCGCGCGGGCCTCGCGCGCGATGCGGACACGGTCGGCCAGCGGCACGAACACATCCTCGTCGCGGGTCATGACCACCTCGACGTCGCGCCGCTCCAGCGCCTTGCGCAGCACCCGCGCATATTCGAGCACGACATTCTTCTCGTATCCCACGGTGGGCGACACCGCGCCGGGGTCCACGCCGCCGTGACCGGGGTCGAGCGCGACAAGCCGCCGGATCGGCTCCATGCCGAGCGGTACGTCCTGCTCCGGCGCTGCAAAGGGCGGATCGCTCGGCCAGCCGGCCGACTTCATGAAGCTTTCCCGGTCCGTCGGCTCCAGGTCGAGGACCAGCCTGTGCCCGTTGCCGTCCTTCGGGGGCAGCGCGAAGGCCGCCGCCACCGCGGCCGGACCGTCGAGATCCAGCACGACCCGCGAGTTGCCGGGCCGGAACAGGCCGTAGCGGAAACGCTTCAGCACGCCCCGCGCCTGCTCGCCGGCCCCCGTCTCCAGCAGGAACGCCAGTTCGGGCAGGTCGATCACCACGCGGTAGGGGTCGGCAAGCTGGAAGACCCGGTAAGGCACCGGCCCGCTGAGGTCGAGGACGAAGCGCGTGCGCTCCCCCTCGACGCCCAGGCGCACCTCCTGAACCGCGATGCTTCCCGCCTCGCCCGCCGCGACCGGCTTCGCCCGCGGCATCGGAATCGCCCCCGCCGGCGTCGCGGCCAGGCCGGTCGCCAGCATGGACGACAGCACCAGCCCCGCGCACACAATCCACCTGCAAAACCGCATCACGTGATTCGCAACCCCTTGAAGCGTCATCGGAACGTGACGACATCCGGGCGCGTGGGCAACCGTCCGGCACCCGGATAATCACGATTTTTTCAGGGTGTTGCGCGTAGTGTGCAGAAGATCATTGTGACGGCGGCACACCTCTCGCTATAGTGCCGCGGCTTCCAATGGCGCTCATTGGTGGTAGACAGCATCGCACCGTCTGACGGTCCAAGGCCGCGTCCGGCCTGCATGCGCTCCGCGCGTTGCACCCGTTGCAGCGACGGTTTCTGCCACCCTCGCACGCCGCGGAATGCCGCCAGGCTCGCCGGATCACGGTGACTGGAAGGATTGCCCGCCGCGATGGCCCGATCACCGGGCGATGCGGCAACCGAGACAAGGTTATGAAACACAGGTCTGTCATGACTGCACCGACGTGGGACCGGCCGAGCGCCGGCCGGACCGTCGCACGCGTGACGGACCGCTCGCCCGTTGTCGCTCGCGCAAGCCTTTGCGCGCGGACCGGGCGCCACTCATGGAAAGACAACAACAATGGCACGACGCATGCTGATCGACGCCACCCACCGGGAAGAAACCCGGGTGGTCGTGGTGGATGGCAACCGGGTTGAAGAGTTCGATTTCGAAACCGCATTCAAGAAGCAGATTTCCGGCAACATCTATCTCGCGAAGGTGACGCGGGTCGAGCCGTCGCTTCAGGCGGCCTTCATCGAGTACGGCGGAAACCGGCACGGCTTCCTCGCCTTCAACGAGATCCACCCGGACTATTACCAGATCCCCGTGGCGGACCGCCGCGCGCTCATCGACGCCGAACGGCGCGAGGACGCCGAGGAGGAGGAAGCCGCCAACCGCCGCCACGGCAACGGGAACGGCGACGAGGACGACGAGGGCGTCGAGACCGTCGGCGCCGGCGACGCGTTCGAGGAGACGACGCGCAAGCGTCCGCGCCAGCGCCCCTACAAGATCCAGGAGGTGATCCGGCGCCGGCAGATCCTGCTCGTCCAGGTCGTGAAGGAGGAGCGCGGCAACAAGGGCGCCGCTCTTACAACCTACATCTCGCTCGCGGGCCGCTATTGCGTGCTCATGCCGAACACGGGCAAGGGCGGCGGCATCAGCCGGAAGATCACCAACGCCCCCGACCGCAAGCGCCTGAAGGCCATCGCGGAGGAGCTTGAGATCCCCGAGGGCATGGGCCTCATCATCCGCACGGCCGGCGCGAACCGCACCAAGGCGGAGATCAAGCGCGACTACGAGTATCTTCTGCGGCTGTGGGACACGATCCGCACCGACACGCTGCAATCCACCGCGCCCGCGCTGGTGCACGAGGAAGGCAGCCTGATCAAGCGGGCGATCCGCGACCTCTATTCCAAGGACATCGGCGAGGTTCTGGTCCAGGGCGATGACGGCTATCGCGAGGCCAAGGACTTCATGAAGATGCTGACGCCCAGCCACGCGAAGAACGTCAAGCAGTACAAGGACCGCGTGCCGCTGCTCACCCGCTACCGGGTGGAGAGCCAGCTCGACAGCCTGATGGTCCCGCAGGTCCAGCTGCGCTCCGGCGGCTATCTGGTCATCAACGCGACCGAGGCGCTGGTCGCCATCGACGTGAACTCGGGCAAGTCGACGCGCGAACACTCGATCGAGGATACCGCCCTCAAGACCAATCTCGAGGCGGCGGAGGAAGTGGCGCGGCAATTGAGGCTGCGCGACCTTGCAGGCCTCATCGTCATCGACTTCATCGATATGGAGGAGTCGAAGAACAACCGCGCGGTCGAACGCAAGCTGAAGGAATGCCTGAAGAACGACCGCGCGCGGATCCAGGTCGGACGGATCTCGACCTTCGGCCTGCTGGAGATGTCGCGGCAGCGTCTGCGGCCGAGCGTGATCGAGACGAGTTCCTCGCCCTGCCCGCACTGTCACGGCACCGGCCACATCCGCTCCGTCGACTCCATCGGTCTGCACATCCTGCGGCGCGCCGAGGAGGAAGGCGTCCAGGGCCAGGCGGCGGAGCTGCTGCTCCGCGCGCCGGTCGAGGTCGCGAACTTCATCCTCAACCGCAAGCGCGACTGGGTGAACGAGATCGAGCAGCGTTACGAACTCACGCTACTGGTCGAAGGCGTCGAGGAACTGACGGTTCCCCATTACGAGCTTGAGCGCACGCGGCTCAAGGCCGACGGCAGGGCCATCGACCTCGCCGTGCCGGAGTTGCTGGAAACCTCGTCCGAGGAAGCGGGTGTGCCCGAGGATGACGAGGAAGACGCAACCGCCGTTGCCGAGACGGCGAAGGACGACGGCCGCAAGAAGCGCCGCCGCCGCCGCCGCAAGCCGAAGGGCGCGGAACAGGGTGGCGATACCGCCGCGGAGAGCGCGGCACGCGCCGGGGAGGCCGCGGACGATACCGTTGCCTCCGGCGAGGACGAGGGCGAGGAGGCCGAGGATGGCCGGTCCGCCGATGCCTCCGGCGACGAGGAGAAGCCGCGCAAGCGCCGTCGCGG
>JAJLJT010000150.1:0-2314 GCA_033844555.1 Alphaproteobacteria bacterium
ACGAAGCGCGACTTGTCGGAGATCCACTCCTCGTTCACGTCCTCGTTGAGCCGCGGCAGGATGCGCATGACCTCGCGCCCGCGGCTGTCGACGCGGATGTTGGCGCCCTGCGCGTCCATCACGTCCACGCTCTCGGTCTTCTTCAGCTCCCAGGGCCGCGCGGTGAAGGCGTAGGGCTTGGAGGTCAGCGCGCCGACCGGGCACAGGTCGATCACGTTGCCCGAAAGCTCCGACGTCAGCGCCTGCTCCAGATAGGTCGTGATCTCCATGCTCTCGCCGCGGCCCGTCGCGCCCAGTTCGGGCACGCCCGCCACCTCGGTCGCGAAGCGGACGCAGCGCGTGCAATGGATGCAGCGCGTCATGATCGTCTTGACGAGCGGCCCCATCTCCTTGTCCTCGACCGCGCGCTTGTTCAGCGAGTAGCGCGTGTGATCGACGCCGAAGGCCATCGCCTGGTCCTGCAGGTCGCACTCGCCGCCCTGGTCGCAGATCGGGCAGTCGAGCGGATGGTTGATCAGCAGGAATTCCATCACGCCCTCGCGCGCCTTCTTGACGGCGGGCGTGTTGGTCAGGATGCGCGGCGGTTCCCCGTTCGGACCCGGGCGCAGGTCGCGCACGCCCAGCGCGCAGGACGCCTGCGGCTTCGGCGTGCCCGGCACCTCGACGAGGCACATGCGGCAGTTGCCGGCGATCGACAGGCGCTCGTGATAGCAGAAGCGCGGGATGTCGACGCCCGCCGCCTCGCACGCCTGCAGCAGCGTGTAACCGGCCGGAACCTCGATCTCGGTCTCGTTGACGACGACCTTGCGGGTATCGCTCATCGCCCTTCCCCTTACTCTGCCGCGGCGGCCGGAACGGCCACGCGCGTCTTCGTGGAGCGGATGCGCTCCTCGATCACCGGGCGGAAATGCCGGATCAGGCCCTGGATGGGCCACGCCGCCGCGTCGCCGAGCGCGCAGATGGTGTGGCCCTCGACCTGCGTCGTGACGTCGAGCAGCATGTCGATGTCGCTGACTTCGGCCTCGCCGCGCACCAGCTTCTCCATGACGCGCCACATCCAGCCCGTGCCTTCGCGGCAGGGCGTGCACTGGCCGCAGCTCTCGTGCTTGTAGAAGCGGGCCAGCCGGGCAATGGCCCGGATCACGTCGGTCGACTTGTCCATGACGATGACCGCGGCGGTGCCGAGGCCGGACTTCACCTCGCGCAGCGCGTCGAAGTCCATCAGCACGTCGTCGCAGATCTCCTTGGGGATCAGCGGGACGGACGAGCCGCCCGGAATGACCGCCAGCAGATTGTCCCAGCCGCCGCGCACGCCGCCGCAATGCTTGTCGATCAGCTCGCGCAGCGGGATCGACATCGCCTCCTCGACGTTGCAGGGCCGCTCCACGTGGCCGGAGATGCAGAACACCTTGGTGCCGGTGTTGTTCGGGCGGCCGAAGCCGGAGAACCAGGACGCGCCGCGGCGCAGGATGGTCGGCGCGACCGCGATCGATTCCACGTTGTTGACCGTCGTCGGGCAGCCGTAGAGGCCCACGTTCGCCGGGAACGGCGGCTTCAGGCGCGGCATGCCCTTCTTGCCCTCGAGGCTTTCGAGCAGCGCGGTTTCCTCGCCGCAGATGTAGGCGCCCGCGCCATGGTGGACGTAGAGGTCGAAGTCCCAGCCGTGCACGTTGTTCTTGCCGATCAGGCGGGCCTCGTAGGCCTCGTCGACTGCGCGCTGCAGCGCCTTGCGCTCGGCGATGTATTCGCCGCGGATGTAGATGTAGCAGGCGTGCGCGCCCATCGCGAAGGACGCGATCAGGCACCCCTCGATCAGCTTGTGCGGGTCGCCGCGCATGATCTCGCGGTCCTTGCAGGTGCCCGGCTCCGACTCGTCGGCGTTGACGACGAGATAGTGAGGACGCCCGTCGCTCTCCTTCGGCATGAAGGACCATTTGAGGCCGGTCGGGAAGCCCGCGCCGCCGCGTCCGCGCAGACCGCTCTCCTTCATCTCGGAGATGACCCAGTCGCGCCCCTTCTCGATCAGCGCCTTGGTGCCGTCCCAGTCGCCGCGCGCGCGCGCCCCCGCAAGGCCCGGATCGCCGAACCCGTAGAGGTTTGTGAAAATGCGGTCCTTGTCTGACAGCATGCCTTCAGTCCTTCAATCGACGGCCGCCGGTCCGGCGCGCCTGTGCGCGCATCAGTCCTTGCTGGAGGGGACGTCGCCCTTCTCCACCCGCTTCGAAAACTCCGTCTCGCCACCCTCGGCGAGCACCTTCGCCTGGCCGATCCAGTCGTCCCGCTCGATCCGGCCCTTGAACTTCAGCCGGGCGTC
>JAJLJT010000151.1:0-2388 GCA_033844555.1 Alphaproteobacteria bacterium
ACGAAGCGCCGCTCGACCTTGACCGGCTGCGGCTCGCCCTCGGCGCGCGGCGCGTCGCTGTCGGGAACCACGACATAGACCTCGTCGCCATAGAGCGAATAGCTGATCGCCGTGCGCGGCACCACGACCTGCGCCGTGGCCTCCCCCGACAGGATGCGGATATTGGCGAACATGCCGGGAAGCAGAAGCCGCTCCCGGTTCGGCACTTCCGCGCGGACGGTGATCGAGCGCGTGTCCTGCGCGACGCGCGCGTCGAGCGACGTGACCTTGCCCGAGAAGGTGCGCGCGCCGAAGGCGTCGACGGTGATCTCGACCGCCTGGCCGACGGAGACGTCGCCCACGTACTGCTCCGGCACGGGAAAATCGACGAGGATCGGATCGGACTGCTGCAGCGTCACGAGTGCGGTGCCCGGAGAGACATAGGCGCCGAGGTCCACCTTGCGCAGGCCGAGCCGGCCCGAGAACGGCGCCACAATGGTCTTCTGGGCAATCAGGGCGCGCGTGCGCTCGACCGCGGCGGCCGCCACGTCGCGGGCGGCGAGCGCAGCGTCATAGGTCGTGCGCGCGGTGTTGCCCCGCTGCAGCAGTTCGCGCTGGCGCTCGAGGTCCAGGCTCGCGCGCTTGAGTTCCGCCTCCGCCGACTTCAGATCGGCCTGCTCGGTGGAGTCCTCGATCCGGACGATCACTTCGCCTGCCTGGACCGGCTGGCCGGAATTGAAATTGATCTCCCGGATCACGCCGCCGACCTGGGGCGCGACCTCGATCCCCTGGTTCGCGCGGAAGGTCCCGATCGCCGGAATACGCGGCGTCCATGTGACCGTTCGGGCGTCCGCCGCCGTCACCGTCGGCGCGGGCGGCTGCATGGCGGAGACGAAGCCCTGGATGATCTCCGGCTTCTTCACATAGTGGAAATACGCCGCCCCTCCGATCGCGGCCACGATCAGAAGGCCCACGATGAGGAGGGCGAGCACGCGCTTCATGGGGAGACCCTTGGTTGACGCTTACGTCAGCTTTAGCGGCTTGGTACTCCCTTTTCGCAATGCACACAAGAGCGCGGACATTCGATTCAAAAGACCGAATGAGAGCCGGGCGCAAAAAGAACGGCCCGCCCCCGAAAGGGCGGGCCGCGCGCGGCCGTGCGAGGGTGACCGCGATCAGTCGCCGAACACGGTGCTGGCCGCGGTCTCGAGATCGGCGGCCATGTTGTCGACCGCTTCCGACAGGCTCATGCTGTCGTCCTCGGTATCGGTTTCGTCGGAGACGTCGGTCTCCTCGTCCGTTTCCTCGGTGGTTTCCTCGTCGGTGACGTCGGTTTCCTCGTCCGTCTCGTCCTCGGCGACGTCGTCCTCGGTGTCCTCGTCTTCCGCTTCGCTGCGGGCGGCGGCCACGGCCGAGAGGCTGGCGGTCGCCTGGGCGCTGGCGGGCGTCGTGCCGACGACATCCATCGCCTTGTCGATGCCCGTCGTTTCCGGATTCGTCGCGGCAGCCGAGGTCGCGGCGCCATGGCCCGGTCCCGTTCCGCTGTGGCCGGGCGCATTGCCCGAGTTGCCCGGCCCCGTTCCGGCGTCGGCGGAATCAGCGCTACCGGCCGCACCTGCGCCACCCGGCCCGTTGCCATTCCCATTGCCGGGTCCGCCGGAATCCCCACCGGGGCCACCGCCACCGCCGGGGCCACCCGCACCGCCGCCGCCGCCGCCACCGCCCTTGGCGATAGCGATATCCCCGATACCGCCGACGGTCACGACCGCGGGCGCGAGAAGCAGGGCAACCGCCGTAGCCGCGGCCTGCAGGGTTCTGGATCCGTTGCGCATTGTGCATCTCCTTCCCGATTAGTGCTTCGTTAAGGAGCGACTCAAACCAAGCGGAATTAATTCCCCATTAAATTAATGGGTTAAAACCCTACCGTTTCTTAACCGTTACTCAAGCATCTGGCAGCGTCAGAAGCGTCGCGTTGCCTCCCGACGCGGTCGTGTCGATGCTGACGATGCGCTCGGTCGCAAAGCGTTCAATACCGTCGGACAGGCTGACGAGCGGCACGCGCACCCCCTCGCGGGCAGCGAGCGCGGCGCGCACCCTCGCGAGATCCGCTCCCTCGCCTTCGTGGGCGACTAGGCCGAGGCGCGGCATCCTCCCTGCAGTCTCCGCCGGATCGTCAGCCGAAACGGCCGCGATGACGCCAGCCGGAACGCCGCCCTTGCGCAGGGCCGCAGCAAGGCGCGCACCGCCTTCGCCCGCCACGACCGCAACCGCATTGCCTGCCGCCAGCGCCATCAGCGCCTGGGCGAGCAGCGCGCCCATCGGCTCCGCTCCGCCGCCGAGGCAGAGCGCAAGCCCGCGCCCATGCAGCGTCAGGTGATTGCTCTCGCCCGTGGGGCCCGGCAGCGGTTC
>JAJLJT010000152.1:0-3378 GCA_033844555.1 Alphaproteobacteria bacterium
CCGAGGCGCTGTCCGATCTTCCCGTCCAGGTGCGGGTCTGCGTCACGGGAACGGGATTGCGGGCGCGCGGGGTGCGGCTGCTGGACGGCGGCGCGGTGGAACTGTCGCTCGCGCAGGGGCCGAGGGGGCGGCTTGCCTATCTGGTGAAGGCCGCCGTCGACCGCCTGCTCGCCGCGGTCCTGCTGGTGCTGCTCGCACCCGTGCTGGGCGCGATCGCGCTCGCCATCCGGCTGGAGGGACGCGGACCGGTCCTGTTCGCGCAGACACGCCACGGTTTCAACGAGAACATCATCCGGGTCTGGAAATTCCGCACCATGACGGTGATGGAAGACGGGCCCGACGTCGTGCAGGCCCGCGCGGGCGATCCGCGCATCACCGGCGTGGGGAAGGTGCTGCGGCGGCGCAGCCTCGACGAGTTGCCGCAGTTGTGGAACGTGCTGAAGGGCGAGATGTCGCTGGTCGGCCCGCGCCCTCACGCAGTCGCTCACAATTCCGCCTATGGCCGCATGATCGCGCGCTATGCGGGGCGTCACAGGGTCAGGCCGGGCATCACCGGCTGGGCACAGGTACAGGGTTTCCGCGGCGAGACGCGCGACCTTGCCGCGATGCGGGCACGGATCGCCTGCGACCTGCATTACATCGAGAACTGGTCGCTGCTGCTCGACCTGCGGATCCTGTTCCTGACCGCGCTCGTGGCCTGGCGGCAGGAGGGCGCGCGATGAGCGGCGGGACGCCAAGGACGGCGCTGATCACGGGCGTGACTGGGCAGGACGGGGCGTGGCTCGCGCGGCTGCTGCTCGAGAAGGGGTACATGGTGCACGGGGTGAAGCGGCGGGCGTCGTCCTTCAACACGGGCCGCATCGACGACCTCTACGTCGATCCGCACGAGGGCGAGACACGGTTCCGCCTGCACTATGGCGACATGACGGATGCGACGAACCTGATCCGGCTGGTGCAGGAGACGCAGCCGGACGAGATCTACAATCTGGCGGCGCAAAGCCATGTGATGGTCAGCTTCGAAACGCCGGAGTACACGGCGAATGCCGACGCGCTCGGTCCCTTGCGCCTGCTGGAGGCGATCCGGATCCTGAAGATGGAGGACCGGGTGCGCTTCTACCAGGCGTCGACGTCCGAACTCTATGGCAATGCCGGCGAGACACCGCAGACGGAAGCGACGGCATTCGCGCCCCGTTCGCCCTATGCGGTGGCCAAGCTCTACGCCTACTGGATCACGGTCAATTACCGGGAGGCCTACGGGCTTCATGCCTCGAACGGCATCCTGTTCAACCACGAGGGGCCGACGCGGGGGGAGACCTTCGTCACCCGCAAGATCACCCGCGCCGCGGCAGCCATCGCGGCGGGGCGGCAGGCGTGCCTCTACCTCGGCAATCTCGATGCGCGGCGCGACTGGGGCCACGCGCGCGACTATGTCGAGGGGATGTGGCGCATCCTGCAGCAGGACGCGCCCGGCGACTATGTGCTGGCGACGGGCCAGACGCACAGCGTGCGCGCGTTTGCGGAGGCCGCCTTCGCGCGGGCGGGGCTGGCGCTCGACTGGCGGGGGCGGGGCGTGGAGGAGCGGGGCGTGTGCCGGGCGACGGGGCGGACGCTCGTGCGCGTCGATCCGCGCTATTTCCGGCCCGCGGAGGTCAACGCGCTGCAGGGCGACGCGGCGCGCGCACGCGAGGTGCTCGGCTGGCGGCCGAAGACGCGGTTCCGGGACCTGGTGCACGAGATGGTAGACGCCGACATGGCCGCGTTGGCCGATCCCCGCACTGTGCAGGACGCGCCTGCCTTCGCCGATGAGTGAGGCGATCTTCCCGCTGAAGGGCCGCCGCGTATGGGTTGCGGGCCACGCCGGCATGGTCGGGCGCGCGCTGGTGCGCAGGCTGGAGGCGGAGGATTGCGAGATTCTGACCGTATCGCGGGCGGCGCTCGACCTGCGCGATCCGGGCGCGGTTTCGGCGTGGCTGCGGGCAGAGCGCCCGGACGCGGTGTTCCTTGCGGCGGCGCGGGTCGGCGGGATCCTCGCCAATGCATCCGCGCCCGTCGACTTCCTGCACGACAATCTGATGATCGCGGCGAGCGTCATGCGGGCCGCGTGGGCGGAGGGGGTGGGAAAGCTTCTGTTCCTCGGCTCCTCCTGCATCTATCCGCGTGCAGCCCCCCAGCCGATCCGGGAAGACGCGCTGATGACCGGGCCGCTCGAACCCACGAACCGGTGGTACGCGCTCGCAAAGATCGCGGGCGTGTGGCTGGGCGAAGCCTATCGGGAGCAGTACGGCGCGGACTTCATCAGCGCCATGCCCGCCAACCTCTACGGACCCGGGGACAACTTCGGGCTCAGAACGGCGCACGTTCTGCCCGCCCTGATCCGCAAGGCGCACGAGGCGAAGCTGGCAGGCGCGCGGCGGCTGACGATCTGGGGCACAGGCAAGCCGTTGCGCGAGTTCCTGTTCGTGGACGACGCGGCGGATGCCTGCGTCCACCTGATGACGCACCACTCCGACGCGCCGCCCGTGAATGTCGGCAGCGGGCAGGAGATCGCGATCCTGGACCTTGCCCGCTTGGTCGCCCACGTCGTGGGATTCGCGGGCGAGATCGCGACCGATCCCGCCAAGCCGGACGGAACGCCGCGCAAGCGTCTCGACACCGCCGTCATGGACGGGCTGGGCTGGCGCGCGCGGATGCCGCTGGAAAAGGGGATCGAGACGACCTACCGCGCCTTCCTCGACGGGGACTGGCGCGACGGCGACAGGTTCCGCATCGCGTGAGTGCGGCAGCAGCAGGCGCGGCGGTACGTGTGCGAGGGAGCTTCGGTTGGCGGGCCGCGCTGGCGTTCGCGCTGCCGCTCGGCATGGCGGCGAAGGTGCAGGCGGGGGGCGAGCTGTTCGGGGCGGAGATCGCCGCGCTCGCGGTGCTGCCGCTGCTGCTGCTGACAGACGGGCGAAGGGCGCTCACGGGTGGCGGCGGGCTGCTGCTGGCGCTGGCGGGGGTCTGGTTGGCGGGGCAGCTGGCGACCGACCTCGCGGTGGGGGCGCCGCCCGCCAACATGGCGAAGGGAGCGGCCCGGATCGTGGTGCTCGCGGTGCTGCTCGCGGTGTTCCTGGCGCTGTTCCGGGGGCGCGCGCGGATGGCGGGTTGGGCGGCGCTGGGGCTCGGCGCGGGACTGGCCTTGCAGACGCTCGCCGATCCGGACGCGCTGCAACGGGCGCTGCCGGTCAAGTTCGGCTATGGCCCGGCCTTGCTGCTGGCGGCCGCGGGCGGTGCGGTTCTGCTGTCGCTGCCGCGCTGGGCCCGTGCGGCGGCGCTCGCAGGCGTGGCGGCGCTGGCGCTGTCGGAGGGCGCGCGCAGTCTCGCGCTCATCGCCGTGCTCGC
>JAJLJT010000153.1:0-1597 GCA_033844555.1 Alphaproteobacteria bacterium
CGCGCCGGGTGCGGAGGTCGTGGGCAACGACATCCGCTGGGGCCGCGACGGCATCTTCGTCAACACCTCGCGCGCCAACGTCTTTCGCGGCAACCGCTTCCGCGACCTGCGCTTCGCCGTCCACTACATGCACGCCAACGACAGCACGGTCGCCGACAATGTCAGCATCGGCAACGACCTCGGCTACGCGGTCATGTTCTCGCGCGGCGTGACCATCACGGGCAATGCCTCCATCGGCGACCGCGCGCACGGCATCATGCTGAACTACGCCAACGACAGCCGCGTCGAGGGCAATCTCGTGCAGGGCGGCGAGGATCGGTGCCTGTTCATCTACAACGCACACAAGAACACCATCGCCGGCAACCGCTTCGAGGCTTGCGCCATCGGCGTGCACTTCACCGCGGGGTCGGAGCGCAATGAGATCGCCCGCAACGCCTTCGTCGGCAACCGCACCCAGGTGAAATACGTCGGCACCCGCTGGGTCGACTGGAGCGCCGACGGGGTGGGTAATCACTGGTCCGACCATGCGGCCTTCGACCTCGATGGCGACGGGATCGCGGACGCGCCCTACCGCCCGAACGACACCATGGACCGCATCCTGTGGACGCAGCCTGCCGCGCGGCTGCTGCTGGGCGCGCCCGCCGTGCAGCTTGTCCGCTGGGCGCAGCGGGCGTTTCCGGCGCTGCTGCCGGGCGGCGTGATCGACCCTGCGCCGCTGATGGCGCCGCCGCCGCTTCCCCAACCCGCATGGGACACGCCGAAATGAGCCTGATCGTCGACAAGGCAACCCGCCGGTACGGCAGCGTCGAGGCGCTTTCGGCCGTCTCCCTGCGCGTGGGCGCTGGCGAGCGCGTGGCGCTGCTCGGCCACAATGGGGCGGGCAAGACGACGCTGATGAAGATGATCCTCGGCCTGAACCCGGTCGACGGGGGGCGGATAGAGGTGTTCGGCCACGCCCCCGGAACCCGCGCGGCCCGGGCCGCCTGCGCCTATCTTCCCGAGAACGTCGCTTTCCACTCCTCGCTCACGGGGCGGGAGCAATTGCGGCTCTATGCCCGCCTGAAGGGGGAGGCCGCGCGCACCGCCGACGGCCTGCTGGAGCGGGTCGGCCTCGCGGATGCCGCTGACCGGCGCATCGGTACCTATTCGAAGGGGATGAGGCAGCGGCTGGGGCTCGCCCAGGCGATGCTGGGGCAGCCGAAGCTCGCCGTGCTGGACGAGCCGACCTCGGGCCTCGATCCCGTCTCGCGGCGCGACTTCTACATGCTGGTGGACGAACTGGCGGAGCGGGGGGCGGCGGTTCTGCTGTCCTCGCACGCGCTGACCGAGCTTGAGGCGCGCACCGACCGCATCGCGATCCTGCGGGGCGGGCATCTCGTCGCCGACGCCGCGCTCGACGCCTTGCGGGCAGAGGCCGGCCTGCCGATCCGCCTGACCGTGCGCGCCCGCGCCGACGCCGTGGAGGAGGTGGCGGGACGCCTCGGCGGAACCCGGCTCAACGGCCGGTCGGTCGAGATCGCCTGCGCGCCCGCCGACAAGATGGACCGGATCGGGGACGCCGCCGCTCTCGGCGCGCTCGTCGACGACATCGACGTGG
>JAJLJT010000154.1:0-6737 GCA_033844555.1 Alphaproteobacteria bacterium
GCGATCGAGGCGGGCGCGACGGCGGTCATCCAGCCGGGCGGCTCTGTCCGCGACGCCGAGGTAATCGCGGCGGCCGACGAGGCGGGCGTGGCCATGGTCTTCACGGGCATGCGCCACTTCCGCCACTGACGGCTGGCACACGTCGCGAAGGGACGCGGAGGGGTTCATCCCTTCCGCGCCCGCATCCGTTACAGCCGGCGGTCAACTCGCGATCAGCGTCCTGAGCTGGCTCGCAGCGACCGCGATCTTCGCGAGGGTGAGTCCGCCCGCCGTGCGCAGCTCCTCGACGAGCCGCTCGGCCCGGTCCACGACTTCCGGATTGGCCGAGGCCCAGGCCTCCACCGCTTCGACACCTGCCTTGCCCTTCGCTGCTTCCAGCGAACGGGCCGCCAGCGCCGACTGGTGCGCGCGCACGTCCGCGACCAGCCGTCCGAGGGCGATCCGCTCCCAATGGTCGGACGCCTCGATGTCACGGCCCGCGGCCCGCAGCCAGTCGAGGCCGAGACGGGCGCCGGCGGCGAAGTAGGTGGCGGCGACGTCCGAAACGTCGCGGTCGAGACCGCGCGCGACCCGTACGACGTCACACGCGCCGCCAAGGAACTCGAGACCGCAGATGCGCCGGGCAAGCTCCTCCGGCAAACCGCCGGCCAGCAGGGGTCCGACCCGTTCCGAGAGCGCGCCGCGTGCGAAGTCGGACAGCATCTCCGGCAAGGACTCCGCGATCGCGGCCACATCGGGCTTGAAGAACGCCGTCGCGTCCGCCACCGACTCGCGCGTCCTGCCGTGCTGAAGCTGCCAGAGCGTCTGAATCGTCAGGCAGTCCGCCAGGGCGAGATGCGCACGGATCTGTGCGGACGCCTCCGCTCTTGTGTCCAGTGCATTGACCTCACCCGCGAGCTTCGGCAACTCGAACACGTCGCGGGCGACCACGAACGCCCGCGCGATCTCGCCCATCGTGGCGCCCGCTTCCTCTTTGAGCCGATGCACGAAGGTGATGCCGCCCTCGTTGACGATGGCGTTGCCGAGAACGGTCGCGATGATCTCGCGCCGCAGCCGATGATTGAGCACGGCCTCCCGATAGGTTTCGCGCAGCGGCGTCGGCATGTAGCCGATCAGGAACGGCACCATCGCGTCGTCATCGGGCGCGTCCGAGGCACACAACTCGTCGAAAAGCTGGATCTTCGCATAGGCCATCAGCACGGCGATTTCCGGCCGGGTAAGCCCGCGCCCGGCATTCGCCCGCTCCGTCAGCGCCTCCTCGTTGGGCAGCATCTCCACCTCGCGGTCGAGGCGGCCCTCTCGCTCCAGAGTCCGCATGAAGCGCACGTGCACGTCGAGCCGCCGCGGGGCGCGCGCCTCGGCCATGGAGATCGCCAGCGTCTGGTCGTAGTTGGTCGCGAGAACGAGGTCGGCCACCTCGCCGGTCATGTCGGCGAGCAGCGCGTTGCGCTGCTTCTCGGTGATGTCGCCCGCTTCCGCGACGCGGCCGATCGCGATCTTGATGTTCACCTCGTGGTCGGAACAGTCGACGCCCGCGGAATTGTCCACCGCGTCGGTGTTGAGGCGCCCGCCCCGCAGGGCGAACGCGATGCGCCCGCGCTGGGTGACGCCGAGGTTGGCGCCCTCGCCAATGACCTTGGCCCGCACGTCTTCGGCGTTCACGCGAACCGGATCGTTCGCACGGTCGCCTACGTCCGAGTGGCTCTCGCTCCGCGCCTTGATGTAGGTGCCGATACCCCCGAACCACATCAGATCGACATCGGCCCGCAGGATCGCCTGCATGACGTCCTGCGGCGCCGGCTTCTCCGCGGAGATGCCGAGGAGCGCCCGCGCCTCTGGCGACAGCGGCACAGACTTCAGACCGCGCGAATAGACGCCGCCACCCTTCGAGATGAGGCTGCTGTCGTAGTCGGCCCAGGACGAGCGGGGCAGGTCGAACAGCCGCTTGCGCTCGGCAAAGCTGGTTGCGGGATCCGGATCCGGATCGATGAAGATGTCGCGGTGATCGAAGGCCGCGACCAGCCGGATCTTGTCCGAAAGCAGCATGCCATTTCCGAACACGTCCCCGGACATGTCGCCGACGCCGGCCGCGGTGAACGGCTCGCTCTGCGTGTCGTGGCCCATCTCGCGGAAATGCCGCTTCACCGCCTCCCATGCGCCGCGGGCGGTGATACCCATCTTCTTGTGGTCGTACCCCTGGCTGCCGCCGCTGGCGAAGGCATCGTCGAGCCAGAAGCCGTACTCCCGCGCCACGCCGTTGGCGATGTCCGAGAAGGTGGCCGTTCCCTTGTCGGCGGCCACGACGAGATAGGGGTCGTCCTCGTCGAAGCGCACGACATCCTCCGGCGGCACCACCTCCTCGCCGCGGAGATTGTCGGTGATGTCGAGCAGGGCCGAGATGAAGGTCTTGTAGGCCTCGATCGCGGCTGCGACCGTCTCCTCCCGGCTGCCGCCCGCGGGAAGGGCCTTGGGCAGGAAGCCACCCTTCGCACCCACTGGCACGATGACGGCATTCTTGACGATCTGCGCCTTGACGAGGCCGAGGATCTCGGTGCGGTAGTCCTCCTTCCGGTCGGACCACCGCAATCCGCCACGCGCCACGGGACCGCCGCGCAGGTGCACGCCCTCAACCGCACACGAATAGACGAAGATCTCGCGCCAGGGGCGCGGCAGCGGCAAGTCGTCGAGCTGCCCGGAATCGAACTTGAGCGACAGGTAGGGCCGGGTCCGACCGTCCGGCCCGGTCTGCCAGGCATTGGTCCGCAAGGTGGACATGATGGCGTTGCGGAAGCGTCGGATGATCCGGTCCTCGTCCAGCGAGGAGACGGTCTCGAGCTGGGCCTCGATCTCGTCGGCCAGGCGGCCGCTCTGGGCCTTGCGCGCGTCGAGGTCGGCATCCAGGCGCGGATCGAAACGTGCGTGAAACAGCGCCACGAGCGTTCGCGCGACCACCGGATGCGCAGCGAGCGCGTCCTCCATGTACGCCTGGCTGAAGGGGATATTGGTCTGGCGGAGGAATTTGGCATAGGCCCGCAGCACATTGATGTCCGCGGGATCGATCCCCGCGCGCACCACGAGGCGGTTGAACCGGTCGTCGTCGAGCCGGCCCGCCCAGACGCTGGCGAATGTCGCCTCCAGCTTTTCGCGCAAGGCGGCGAGGTCGATCTCCTGCCCTTCCGCCGGGAGCATCGAGAAGTCGTGGATGTAGACACACCCGTCCGAGCGGCTGACCTCGTAGGGCCGCTCCTCCATCACGCGCAGTCCCATGTTCTCCAGGATCGGCAGGCAGTCCGAGAGCGGCAGGGGGGCCCCGAGATGATAGAGCTTCAACCTCACCGTGGCGGCCCCGTCTTCGAGCCGGCGGTAGAACTTCAGGCCCACGTCGCCGGGTCCGTCGAGGTGCTCCATCGTCTCGATGTCGGCAATCGCCACCGCGGCCGGGTAATCCTCCCGGTAGTGCGCAGGAAAGCCCCGGCCATACCGGTCGTGCAGGCGGTTGCCGGCGTCCTCGCCCAACCGTTCGACGAGAACATCGTGCAGGTCGTCGGTCCACAGCCGGGTCGCGGCGCGCACCCGCTCGTTCAGCTCGGCGACATCGACCTCCGGCACCGCGCCGGGCCGGGTCGCAATGATATAGTGCACACGGGCGAGCGGGCCGTCACCGAAGGCGGGATAGTAGGACGACACCCGGCCGTCGTAGGCTTCGGCCAACAAATTGCCGACATGAATACGCAGATCCGTGTTGAAGCGTTCCCGCGGGAAGAAGACCAGCGCCGACATGAACCGTCCGAACCGGTCGGGCCGCACGAACACCTTGGTGCGCGGCCGCGTTTCGAGATGCAGCGCGCCGAGCGCGGTTTCCAGCAGGAGATCCTCGGGCACCTGAAAGAGTTCGTCGCGCGGGAAGTTCTCAAGGACGTTCGCCAGCGCCTTGCCGTCGTGGCTGTCGGGATTGAGGCCGGCGTTCGCGATCACATTGGCGATCTTGCGGCGCAGGAGCGGGATCGAGAACGGGCTGCGATTGTAGACGGCGGCGGTGAACAGGCCGATCAGGCGGCGCTCTCCCGTGACCTTTCCGTCGGCGCCGTAGACCTTGATGCCGATATAGTCGAGATGCGTGGTCCGGTGCACCGTGGAGCGGCGGTTCGCCTTCAGGATCAGCAGCGGAGAGGTGTCGGCTATGAAGGCATCCGCCTCCGGCGCCCAGTCGACGAAATTGCCGTCGGCGTCGCGCAGGATGTTGTAGCCGGGATCGCGCATCAGGCCGAGGCCCGACCCCTCGACAGGCGTAACCGGCTTGCCCTTGCCGCCGAGGCTGTAGTCGCGCCAGCCGAGAATCGTGAAATGATTGTCGGCCAGCCAGTCCAGGAAGGCGACGCATTCCGCGACGGTCGCGCGGTCCACGCCCTTCGGCTTTGCCGACTTCAGGTCGCGGGCTGCGTCGCGCAGGCGCGCGGTCATGTCCGGCCAGTCGCGAACCGCGACGCGCACGTCCGCGAGAACCGTGCGGATCGAGGTCTCGATCTCGGCGAGGCGGGCCGGGTCGCCGACCTGATCCACCTGGATCTGCATCACCGATTCGCTCAGCGTGCTGCCCCCGGTCTCCCCCGCATCCAGGCGCCGGCCCTGCGCATCCCGCCTGACCGACACGATGGGGTGGAGGATGGCATGAATGCCGAGGCTGCGGTCCGTCAGGTGATGGGTCACCGAATCGACCAGGAAGGGCATGTCATCGTTGACGATCTCGAGGACGCTGTGGCCGCTTTCCCACCCGTGCTCCTCGATCCGGGGATTATAGAAGCGCACGCGCGGTTCGTCAGGATCGCGCCGCTCCCCCAGCCGCCAGAGCGACAGGGTTGCGCCGTAAAGCTCTTCCGCGTCGGGCTCGGTCACGTCGTCGACGGGCGCGTTGGCGAACACCTGCTCCATGAACGCCAGGAAGGCGGCGCGATCCTTTCCGGTCACGCGGCTGTCGGCGAGCGCCCGGATCTGATCGAGCTTCTCGCGCATGCGGTCTGCGTCGTTGCGATACATCGGATGTGCCTTTTCGTGGGCCCTTGTCTCGGCGGCCTCTTCACCGGCCCGCGACACTCCGGCGCGGGCACTCCCGGTCCGGCGAACCTAACGCAGCGGCAGTGAGGCCGCAAAGATGATATTCTCCCAGCGGGTGTGCATTTCGATAACAATACACCGATTTGCGATGGTTGCGCTTTCCGGCAGGGCCGATTGACATTGCAATGCGCAGCGGGGACCCCTATATCACTGTCATTCGAGTTTCTAGCTTCACTTGCGACCTGCCCTCCGGGGCCCCTCAAGACGACGCGGAAGCCGGATCGGTGGCTTGCGCGATGAGCGTGCTTGCCGCCCCCAGTGCGCGACGAGCGCGTGAGACCTGAGGAGGCCAAGATGGCAACGGGTACTGTTAAGTGGTTCAATTCGCAAAAGGGTTTCGGCTTCATCGAGCCGAGCGACGGCGGCAAGGACGTGTTCGTCCACATCAGTGCCGTTGAGCGCGCCGGCATGTCGACGCTGAACGAAGGTCAGAAGGTCTCCTACGAGATCGTGACCGAGCGCGGCCGCAGCTCTGCAGGCAACCTGCAGGCGGCGTGAAGCGCCTGCCCTGTCCGTTCCGACGGGGCAACGGCATCGTGGGAAAGCCCGGCGTCCATGCGGATGCCGGGCTTTTTCATGTCCTGACGCGGGATCCCCCGACAGCGCGGATGTCCGCCGCGATCGTCTGCATCATGGCCTGCGCCCCGTGCTCCGCATGGGTCAGAAGGGCATCGAGACGCCGTTCCTCCTCCGCTGTGTAAAGCGGTACTGGAACCGGGATCCCCTCCGCCACAAGCCGGTCCAGCGCTGTCTCGCGCGCGGAAAGCCCGGCATCGGCGAGGAGCGCACCGCTCTTGGACGTGTTACCCGCCACCGCCAGCACCGGGATCCGCATACGCAGGGCAAGGCAGAGTCCGTGATAGCGCCCGGCCACCACGCCCGACGCATCCTCCGCGAAGGCTCGCGCGAACGATTCGATGCTCCCGAATGGATCGGCATAGCGCGCGGCCCATGGCGACGGCGGCAGGACGCGGGCCAGCAGGCGCTTCCAGACAAGGCCGCGGCGGCGCCGGTTGGCACGGCCGTCGGCGGCCTTCGGCGGCGTGGTCCGCAGGCTGACGAAGCGTGCGCCCGCGTGGCCTTGCGACAGGTCGAACAGGCGGCGCGAAGTCTTCGTCTCCGACGCATCGGTCACGTAGAGGCGCTTGCCGCCTCCGGTCCACCGCGGCGCACCGGCCCAGGAAAGCGTCAGGTCCGGCACCACTTCGGCGGCGATCCCTGCATCGGCGAGCGAATCCGCGCTCGCCCGGTCGCGCACATAGCAGCGGCGGAAGCTTGCCAGGCCGCGGCGCACCTCGGTTCCGTTGGCCTCCTCGCTCGCGTTGACGAGATATGCCGGCACGCCGGCCTCCGCCAGGCGGACGGCAAGACGTGCCACCCGCCGGGCCGTCGCGCTGTCGTGATGGATCGAGCCTTCTCCGTTGACGATCACACCGTCCCAGCGGCCCGCCGCGAACGCCTCCGCCTCGACCCGGTCCCAGCCCCAGCCGGTCTGCAGGTGCGCATCCTGGTCGCCAGCCAGCTCGACGAGCCGCCGGACGACGAGCGCCGAGCCGAAGTGACCCAGCAGCGAGGTATCGTTGGCAAGCAGAAGACGTAGTTGCGCCATGACCGTTGCTTCTCCG
>JAJLJT010000155.1:0-3401 GCA_033844555.1 Alphaproteobacteria bacterium
GGCGCTCGGCCTTGCGTTCGACCTCGACATCCGGGCGGGCGTGCTCGCCGCGGCGTTGGCGATCGCCGTCGCGCTCTGGCTGCTGGAACGGCGCGTGGAGATCCCGCCGGACGCCTTCCTCGGCATCCTCGCGCACGGGACACTGGCGGTGGGCCTCGTGGTGCTGGCCTTCCTGCCGGGCGTTCGCACCGACCTCATGGCCTATCTCTTCGGCGATATCCTCTCGGTGGGCCGGGGCGAGGTCGTCGCCCTCTGGGCCGGCGGCGCGGCTCTTCTCGGAATCGTGGTGCTGAGCTGGCGGGCGCTTCTCGCCGCCACCGTCGACCCTGACCTCGCGGCGGCGGAGGGCGTGCGGGTGGAATTCTACCGCCTGCTCCTGCTGCTGCTCATGGCCGCCGCGGTCGCCATCGCGATCCGCATCGTGGGCGTGCTGCTGGTGACAGCGCTGCTCGTGGTGCCTGCGGCGTCCGCCCGGCCCTTCGCCCGCTCGCCGGAGGGAATGGCCGCCATTGCCGCCGTCTTCGGCGCGGTCTCGGTGGTCGCGGGACTGCTCGCCTCGCTGCAGTTCGACACGCCCTCGGGGCCGTCGATCGTCGTGGCCTCGCTCATCCTCTTCATCGCGACGCTGCCCCTGAGCGCCGCCCGCCTCGCGCGCTGAGGGATCAGGCCTCGCGCGTTTCCCGGCCCGCGGCCTTCAGCGCGGCGATGTTGGCGGCATAGGCTTCGGGCGTCCCGCCCTTGAAGACTGCCGAGCCTGCGACCAGCGTGTCCGCGCCCGCGGCCAGTACCTCGCGCGCGGTCTCCGGCGTGACCCCGCCGTCGACCTCCAGCCGGATGTCGCGGGTGCCGATCATCTCCCGGATGCGGGCGATCTTCGGCAGTTGCGAGCGCAGGAAGGACTGCCCCCCGAAGCCCGGGTTGACCGACATGACGAGGATCAGGTCCACCCGGTCCATCACATAGTCGAGCACCGTCTCCGGCGTCGCGGGGTTCAGCGACACGCCCGCCTTCCTGCCGAGCGCGCGGACCGCCTGCAGCGTGCGGTCCAGGTGTTTGGGCACCTCCGCGTGGACCGTGATGATGTCGGCGCCCGCCTCCGCGAAGGCTTCGAGATAGGAGTCCACGGGATCGATCATCAGGTGGACGTCGAAGGTCTTCGCCGTATGCGGGCGCAGCGCCTTCACGACCGCCGGGCCGATGGTCAGGTTGGGCACGAAATGCCCGTCCATCACGTCGACGTGGATCCAGTCGGCGCCGGCGGCGTCGATGGCGCGGACCTCTTCTCCGAGCCGCGCGAAATCGGCCGAGAGGATCGAGGGGGAGATGATCGGTGTCACGTTCATGGTCCGACCCTATAGCGCGCCCGCCCCGCGCCTGCAAAAACTTATCCCCACCCTCTCCGGCAGCCTTATCTTCCGTCCCCCCTTACCCCGCCGCTGCCGTCGAGGCCCGCCCCATGCTCACCGCCCTCGTCCGCGCGCTGCGGCGGCTTGCCGCGCGCCTGCGCCCCGTTCCCTCCGCCGCCGGTTCGTCCTATGACTGCAACGGACGCAAGCAGCCCGAAGGGCGCACAGGGATGACAGCCATGCACAGCGCGGAACGCCCCGGGGACACAGGGGCCGGCACGCTCGCCATCATGGGGCTCGGCTATGTCGGGCTGCCGCTGGCGCTGGCGTTCGGCGCGCGCCGTCCGGTGATCGGCTTCGACGTGTCGGCGGAGACGGTCGCGGCACTCGCCTCCGGCACCGACCAGCGCGGCGAGATCGGCGCGGACGCCTTCGCCGCCGCCCGGCACCTGCGCGTCACCTCCGACCCGGCCGCGCTGGCGGAGGCCCGGACCGTCATCGTCGCCGTTCCGACGCCGGTGGACGCCGCCCGCCGCCCGGATTTCCGCCTGCTCGCCCGCGCGTGCGAGACCTTGGCCCCCCATCTCGCCCGCGATGCGACCGTCGTGTTCGAATCGACCGTCTACCCCGGCGCGACGGAGGAGGTGTGCATCCCGATCCTGGAGGCCGGCAGCGGCCTGCGCTGGAAGCAGGGCTTCCACGTCGGCTACTCGCCGGAGCGGATCAATCCCGGCGACCCGGTCCACACGCTGGGCGGCGTCGTGAAGGTGGTCGCGGGCGATACGCCCGAGACCGCCAGCCGCCTCGCCCGCCTTTATGGCGAGGTGGTGAGCGCCGGCGTCCACGTCGCCCCCTCCATCGCCGTCGCGGAGGCCGCGAAGGTCATCGAGAACGTGCAGCGCGACCTCAACATCGCGCTGATGAACGAGTTGTCGATGATCTGCCGCCGCATCGGCATCGACACCCAGGACGTGCTGGCCGCCGCGCGCACCAAGTGGAACTTCCTCGACTTCCACCCCGGCCTCGTCGGCGGGCACTGCATCGGCGTCGACCCCTATTACCTGACCTACCTGGCGGAGCGGATCGGCCACCACCCGGAGGTGATCCTCGCCGGCCGCCGCATCAACGACCGCATGGGCGGCGTCGTCGCGGCCGAGGTGGCGAAGGCCCTGATCGCCGCGGGCGTCTCCTTCCCCGGCGCGCGGGTCAACGTTCTGGGCGTGACCTTCAAGGCCGACGTGCGCGACGTGCGCAACTCCCGCGTGGCCGACGTCATCGCGGAGCTTGAGGGCTTCGGCGCGCGCGTCGCGGCCGCCGACGACCTTGCCGATACCGATGCGTTCCGCGCCGAATACGGCCGCAGCCTCACGCCGCGTGCCGATCTTGGGTCCTGCGACGCCCTGATCGTCGCGGCCCCGCACCGGCTCTACCGGGAGATGCCGCTCGCCGATCTCGCATCCTCGCTCGTCCCAGGCGGCCTGTTCGTCGACCCGCTCGCCCGCTTCGCGCCGGAGGCGGTGCGCACGGCGGGCTTCCGGCACTGGCGGCTCTAGGCGTACATCGCCCCGATCAGTAGCGGGCGCGCTGGTTCTCCCCGTTTCCGTTCGCCGCGCCCTGCGGCAGGGTGAAGACGACCCCCGGCAGATTTCCCGGCACCGCGCCATAGGGCGCCGCCGCCCCCTCCGGCTCCCCGTCGGCGGCAAGCTTGCCGAGGTCGAGCACGCTCACCCGCTGCCCCGCGATCGGCGCAACGAGCAGGTCGCGCACCGCCGTCGCATCCGCCGGGCCGGTCATGGTCCCCGGTGTGACCCGCGCGCCCGCGTAGCCGAGGTCGAAGACGAACGCATGCCGCCCGCCGTCAGGCTGCCCGATGTACATCTGGTGGCGCGACCCGTTGGCGGTCACGATCTCGGCGGGCGTCCCGGCATAGATCTCGTCGCGCCGCGCCCGCACCTGTGCGATCCGCTCCGGCGTCACGTCCGCCGAGAACGCGGTGGCGAACCGCTTGCCCCGGTCGCGGAACACGGTCGCAAGGCCGCTCTCGGCGTAGTCCGG
>JAJLJT010000156.1:0-4111 GCA_033844555.1 Alphaproteobacteria bacterium
CCGGTTCGCGGTTCTCCCGCGAAGCGCCGGGTGCCTGCTCGGCCGCCTGCGCCTTCGCCGCGTCCTGGGGATCGTTCTGCGTATCGTGTTCGCGCGCGCGGGCGAACTCCTTGCCGAAGTCGCTGCTCCGTCCGGGGACGGCGGCAGGCTCGGCGCGGTGCCGCTCCTTGTGATTTTGGGCCGGCGGCAAGGCGCCAAGCAGGGGCAGGCTCATCGCGGGTTTCTCCCGGGAAAGGTCTCGTTCTCGGCCCCCATCGATACACGCATTAGGTAAATGGATCGGTAATGCGCTTTTAACGTGTATCGCGGACACTTGGCCCCGAACTTGCCTGACCACGGGCAGACCGTCTGGCAGACCGGGAGAACCCGATGACCGTGACCACACCGCTTCAAGGCGTCCCCATTCCCCAGCCGCACCCGCGCCGTGCAGAAATCCGGGACGTCGCCGACAAGATGGAAGTCCGCTTCCTCGCCGAGATGCTGCGCCACGCCAAGCTGACGCCTGGCCAGGGCACTGCGGATGCGGGCCGCCCGACCGAGATGGACAGTTTCCTGACCGAAGCCTATGCGGAGCGTCTCGTCGAGCGCGGCGGCATCGGGCTCTCCGAACAGATCGCGCGCGCACTCATGGCGCGGGAGGGTGGGAAATGAGCGCTCCCTCCACCCTGATCGCGCGCATCGAGGCGCTGATCCACGCGCTCGACAGCGAGACCGCCGCGGTGACCGACGGGCGTCTCGACGGGCTGACCGAAAGCAGCCGCCGGAAGCAGGAGCTTGCGGCCGCGCTCGACGCGGCGGCCCGCGACCTGCCCGACAGCGCGCGCCCGAACCCCGAGCTTGTCGCCCGCCTCCAGGTCCAGCTGGAACGCGCGGTCGCCCGCAATGCCGCCGCCCTGGACGCCGCCCGCGCCGGCCTGGAGCGCGCCCGCGCGCAAGTCGATGCGGCACTCAACAGGGTTTCGAGCATCGGCGCCTACGGTCCCGATGGCACCAGCGTCGCGCACGTGGCTGGCAACCGCGCGGCACGGCGGGCCTGACCCGGCCGCGCGCCCCGCGGGACTCGCAATCTAAGGTTGGTGTTCACCGAAAATTAGCGGACTGGTTGCACTCTGTGCGTGCAGTTGCGGAAGACGGGTCCACGGATCCGGCCGAAACGGTCTCCCGGAACGGAGATCTCTTCCGCAAGCGTCCAGAAGGTACGCCGCACCAGCCCGCCCCGTCCGCGTTCGGCTGAACGTCCGGGGCTACCGCTCACACGACAGCGGCATCGAACGTGCCGTCACCGACTGAAAAGGACGCGAAATCCATGTCGAGCATTCTCACGAACAATGGCGCGATGGTGGCTCTTCAGACGATGAAGAACATCAACGCCAACCTCAGCAAGGTCTCCGACCAGATCTCCACCGGCAAGAAGGTGGGCAGCGCGCGGGACAATTCCGCGATCTGGGCCATCTCCACGACGATGGACAGCGACGTGACGGGCTTCAAGGCGATTTCCGAGCAGCTTTCGCTCGGCAACTCGACCGTGGCCGTCGCCCGCAACGGTGCGGAGACGATCACCTCGCTGCTCAACGAGATGAAGGAAAAGATCGTCTCGGCCCAGAGCAGCTCCGTCGACCGCTCCAAGCTGCAGACGGACATCGAGGTGCTGCGCGACCAGATCAACTCGGTCGTGAGCGCCGCGCAGTTCAACGGCACGAACCTGCTGAAGGACGGCGGCTCGATCGACGTTCTCGCCTCGCTCGACCGCGCGACCGACGGCACGGTGTCGGCCTCGAACATCAATGTCGCCCGCCAGAACCTGGAGACGACGGAGATGGTCTACGGCTCGTCGGGCGCGCTGAGCGTCACGACGGCGTCGGCCGCCAGCATCGCTGACGGCGCGAGCGAGACGGTGACCTTCGCCGGTGGCGAGATCGTCGAAGGCGACAGCTTCCAGGTGTCGGTCGGCGGCGTCGACTATCAGTACGTCGCCCGCGACGGCGACACGCTGAACGAGGTCGGTGCGGCGCTCACGGCGAAGATCAACGACGCCGGCATCGACGGTGTCACGGTCACCCTGGCGCGGGCCGCCGATCCGGCCACGGACGACGTGGTTCTGACGGTGGCCAACGCCTCCGGCGCGGCCGTCGCGCTCGCCGGTTCGGACGAATCCGGCGGCACGGCCGGCGGCGGGCTGGAAGCGCTCGCCTCCATCGACGTGACGTCGGATGCCGGTGCGACCCAGGCCCTCACCGATATCGAAGGCCTGATCCAGACGGCGATCGACGCGTCCGCGTCGTTCGGTGCCAGCCAGAAGCGCCTGGACATCCAGAGCGACTTCGTCGGCAAGCTGATGGACTCGATGAAGTCCGGCATCGGCTCCCTGGTGGACGCCGACATGGAGGAGGCCTCGGCCCGCCTCCAGGCCCTGCAGGTCCAGCAGCAGCTGGGCATCCAGGCCCTGTCGATCGCCAACCAGGCGCCGCAGAACATCCTCGCGCTGTTCCGCTGAGGCCAGGGGGCGGCGGTCCGGTTCGCCGGGCCGCCGCCTTCAACTTCCCCGCTTTCCCGCGCCCGAAGGCGCCGGCCGCGCTCGCTGACGAGGCGGCTGCCCGAGAACCGAACGCGAGGTCAGAATGAACGCCGCATTGCAGGCACAGGCCGCCTACGCCGCCGCCAGCCGCAGCACCGAAACGCCAAAAGGCATCGAGTACCAGGTCTTCTCGCGCGTCACCGCCCGGATCGAGGCCGCCCGCCGCAAGGGCAAGCCCGGCTTCGCCGACATGGCGCACGCGCTGCATGACAACCGCATGCTGTGGGACGCCATCGCCGCCGACGTGGCGCAAGCGTCCAACCCATATCCCGCGCCGCTCAAGGCGCAGCTCATCTATCTCAGCGAATTCACCCGCCATCAGTCGAATCGCATCCTCGCCGGCGAGGCCGACGCGGACGTGCTGATCGAGGTCAACACCGCGATCATGAAGGGACTGAAGGGCGCCCAACCCGTGGAGGTGCCGGCATGAGCGGGCTGAAACTGAAGTTGCGCGCCGGAGAGCAGGTGCTGATCAACGGCGTCGTCCTGCAGAACGGCGACCGGGCCGCGGAGATGACGGTCAAGACGCAAGGGGCGCACATCCTGCGCCTGCGCGACGCGATCCACCCGTCGGAGGTCAACACGCCCGTCAAGCGCGTCTGCTACGTGGCCCAGCTCGCGGTCGCGGGCGAGGCGACGGCGGATGCCGCGCTCGGCGACCTCACCCGCGGCATCGCCCAGCTTCTCCAGGTGTTCCGCGAGGACACCATCCGCGAGACGCTGGAGACGGCTCTGGCGGAGGCGCGGGGACACAATTTCTACCGCTGCATGCAGCTTCTGCGGAAGCTGCTGCCCTACGAGGCGCTGGTCCTCGCCCGCGGGAAGGCCCGGCCGGAGAAGGTCGACGCCTGATGGCGGGCTTCACCCCGATCCTGCCGATGGGCGGCTATACCGGCCTGAAGTTCCTCGACAGGACGGCGGAGAAGCAGCGCATCGCCTTCGAGAAAAGCCCGATGATGACCCGGGAGGTGCGGCACTTCCTGGAGAACATCGCCAGCGCCGACACACCCGAGAAGCTGTTGTCCGATCCGCTTCTCGCGAAGGTGGCGCTGGGGGCCTTCGGGCTCGAGGGCGAGCGGGGCAAGAAGGCCTTTCTCCAGCGTATTCTCGAGCAGGGCACCGACAACCGGGAAGCCTTCGCCAACCGCATCGCCGACGGGCGCTTCCGCAAGCTCGCCAAGGCCTTCGGCTATGGCAACGCGGGCGGTGCGCCGGTGACGGACCCGAAGTTCGCCGCCGAAATCGTCGCCCGCTACCGGGAGATGCAGTTCGAGGTGGCGATCGGCGAGCAGGACAATTCCATGCGGCTCGCCCTCAACTTCCGGCGCGAGGTGCCGGAGATCGTCGCCGCGCTGACGGAGGATTCGAACGGCTGGCTGCAGATCCTCGGCCAGCAGCCGCTGCGCCGCGTGGTCGAGGCCGCCTTCGGCCTGCCCGCGGCGTTCGCGCAGATCGACATCGACCGGCAGGTCGAGATCCTTCAGGACAAGGCCACGCAATTGTTCGGCGAGTCCTCGGCCCGGGCCTTCGGCGGCG
>JAJLJT010000157.1:0-1748 GCA_033844555.1 Alphaproteobacteria bacterium
ACGCGCAGGCCGAGGCGGCGCTGCAGCGCGCATCCGAGCCGCGGCGCCTCGAACTGATCCGTCGGCTCAATCTCGCGCCCGGTGGAACGGCGGCCCTCGTCTCCATGCGGGAGGACCTGCTGACGGTGCTGCGCGACCGCCCGGACCTCAGGCCCGTCGACGCGGACTTCCAGTACCTGTTCACATCCTGGTTCAACCGCGGCTTCCTGACGCTGCGGCGCATGGACTGGGACACGCCTGCCTCGATCCTGGAAAAGATCATCCGCTACGAGGCGGTGCACGAGATCCAGGGCTGGGACGACCTGAAGCGCCGGATCGACATGCCCGACCGGCGGCTCTACGCCTTCTTCCACCCGGCGCTGGCCGACGAGCCGCTGATCTTCGTGCAGGTGGCGCTGATGGACGAGATGGCGGACGCCATCGCGCCGGTTCTCGCCACCGACCGGGAGACGGTGGACGGCGGACACGCCACGACCGCGATCTTCTACTCGATCTCCAACACGCAGGTGGGCCTGCGCGGGATTTCTTTCGGCAATTTCCTCATCAAGCAGGTGGTGGAGGATCTGTCGCGGGAGTTTCCGAACCTCAAGACGTTCGCCACGCTCTCGCCCGTCCCGGGCTTCCGGCGCTGGCTCGATGGTGAGATTGCGGACGCAGGGGAAGCGGTGCGCGCCCTGCCGCGTGCAGCCGATATCCTTCCGCGCCTTGCGGGAGGCGGGTGGGTCGACGACCCCGCCGCCGACAAGGAAATGAAACCCGCCCTCCAGGCGCTTGCCGCGCACTATTTCCTCGTCGCGCGCAGCCCTACCGGCAAGGTGATCGACCCGGTCGCGCGCTTCCACCTGGGCAATGGCGCACGTCTCGAACGGATCAACTGGCGCGCCGACCTGTCGGAGAAGGGCCGCCGGCAATCGCACGGCCTGATGGTCAATTATCTCTACGATCTGAAAGACATAGAGCGCAACCACGAGATCTTCGCCAACAAGGGCGAGGTGGTGGCGGCACCGGCCATCGCGAGGCACCTCAAGACACTTTCGCTGCGCAAGACAGCACCGGCGCCGGAGTAGGGCCGCCCCAGCCCTACCCCTCTTGAGTGCGGGACGTCACGCGGCCTTGAAGACGTCCTTGAAGCGGTCGCGCAGCGCGTTCTTCTGCACCTTGCCCATGGTGTTGCGCGGCAGTTCGTCGACCACGAAGATGCGCTTGGGTTGCTTGAACTTCGCCAGCTTGCCGCCGAGCGAGGCTCTCAGCCGCTCCTCGTCGAGCCGGGCGCCCGCGCGCGGCACGACGACGCCCACGACGCCCTCTCCGAAGTCGGGATGCGGCACGCCGATCACGGCGGATTCCAGCACGCCCTCCTCCTCGTCGAGCGCCAGTTCCACCTCCTTGGGATAGATGTTGTACCCGCCGGAGATGATGAGGTCCTTGGCCCGGCCGACAATGTGGACATAGCCGTCCTCGTCGATGCGCGCGAGGTCCCCGGTGATGAAGAAGCCGTCGGCGCGGAACTCCGCCGCGGTCTTCTCCGGCATGCCCCAATAGCCCTTGAAGACGTTGCGGCCCTTCACCTCGATCACGCCGATCTCGCCTTGCGGCACTTCGCTGCCCGTCTCGGGGTCGCAGATCCGCAGCTCCACGCCGGGCAGCGGGAAGCCGACGGTGCCCGCGCGCCGCTCGCCCTCATATGGGTTCGAGGTGTTCATGTTGGTTTCGGTCATGCCGTAGCGTTCGAGGATCCGGTGCCCGGT
>JAJLJT010000158.1:0-17670 GCA_033844555.1 Alphaproteobacteria bacterium
GTTTCTCGCCCACCGCATCCCCTACCCGCCCAACAAGGGCGAGAAGATCCGTGCCTGGAACATGATCCGGCACCTGGCGCGGCTTGCCCCCATCCACATCGGCGCGCCGGTCGACGATCCGGCGGATCTCGAACACCGCGCAGCTGTGGAAGCCGTTGCGGCGAGCGCCTGCCTGCCGCAGGTCGACCCGCGCGTGCGCAAGCTGCGCGCAAGCCTCGGCCTTCTCACGGGCGAGCCCCTGACTCTCCCCTATTTCCGCAACCGGACGCTCAAGCACTGGGCCGATACCGTGCGCGCGAACCGCAAGATCGTGCTGGAGGTCGTCTATTCCTCCGGCGCCATCACCTATTGCACGCCGGAACCGCGCCCGGGCACCGCGCGGCTTGTCGATTTCGTGGACCTCGACAGCGACAAGTGGCGCCAGTACGCGCGCACGGCGGGGCTTGCCGGCCGCATCGTCTATGGGCGCGAGGCGCAGACACTCGCGGCGGAGGAGGTGCGCATCGCACGCTCGGCGCATGCGAGCACCTTCGTGTCGGAGCAGGAGGCCGCCCTCTTCCGCGCCGCCGCGCCGGAACTGGCCGATACCATCCACGCGGTCGGAAACGGCGTCGACATCGACTATTTCTCGCCCGCGCACAGCTTCGACAGCCCCTTCGCCGCCGCCCCGCACATCGTGTTCACCGGCGCGATGGATTATTGGGCGAACGTGGATGCGGTGCTATGGTTCGCAAACGACATCCTGCCGCGTATCCGTCGGGAGGTGCCGCAGGCGGTGTTCGTCGTGGTGGGCTCCAACCCCGCGCCGGAGGTGCGCGCGCTCGCCGGTCGCCCGGACGTGCTGGTGACGGGCCGCGTGCCGGACGTGCGCCCCTATGTCGCCTTCGCCGACGTCTGCGTTGCGCCCATGCGCATCGCGCGCGGCATCCAGAACAAGGTGCTGGAGGGGATGGCCATGGGCCGCGCCGTCGTCACCACCTCCATGGGCTTCGAGGGGATCGACGCCGCCCCGGGGACGGAACTGGCGGTGGCCGACGGGGCCGACGCCATCGCGGACGAGGTCGTGCGCCTTCTGGGCGACCCGGCAGCCCGTGGCCAGTTTGGCGATGCGGCGCGCGCCCGCGCGGTGGAATCCTTCGGATGGGACGCGCGCCTTGCCGATCTCGATCGCGTCATTGCCCTTGCGCGCGCCCGCGCCGGCCATGATCTGATGCAGGGGTTCGAACGGGAACCAGAAGCCGCCGTAGAGGGACAGACGACATGACTGCCGCCACCCTGCCGGACGATACGATGGCCCGGGACGACGGCCTGCGCACTGCCTGGCGCCGCGCGCTCGTCACGCTCGGCATCCTCGTCGCAGCCGTGATCGCCCTGAGCCTGCCGGTGGTCGAAAGCCTTGTGAACGTCTGGTGGAACACCGCCACCTACAATCACTGCTTCCTGATCATTCCGATCGTCGGCTTCCTCGTGTGGCTGCGCAAGGAACGTGTTGCGACCCTGCGACCGCGGGCGGAGCCGCTGGCACTCGTGCTCGTCATCGGCGCGAGCGTCCTGCTGATGCTGGGAGAGCTTGCCGACGTCAACATCGTGCAGCATTTCGCGCTGGTCGGCCTGATCGTCAGCCTGGCGATCTTCACGCTCGGCCGCGAGGTGGTGTGGGAGCTGAAGTTCCCGCTGTTCTTCCTGTTCTTCCTCGTCCCCGTGGGCGATCAGGCGGTGCCGTTCCTGCAGGACATCACCGCGCATTTCGCGGTCTGGCTGCTGCGCGCCATCGACATCCCGATCTTCCACGACGGCATCATGATCGAGACGCCGACCGGCCTCTTCGAGGTGGCCGAGGCGTGCGCCGGTATCCGCTTCCTGATCGCCAATGTCGTGATCGCGGTGCTGTTCGCACACCTCGCCTACGACCGCTGGTGGAAGATGGCGGCCTTCATCGGCCTCGGCCTCCTCATCCCGATCCTCGCGAACGGCATCCGCGCCTTCGGGATCATCTACATCGCCTACATGACGGACAACGAATATGCCGTCGGCGTCGATCACATCGTCTACGGCTGGGGCTTCTTCGCGGCGATCATGCTGATCCTGCTGTTCATCGGGAACCTGTTCGCCGACCGCCGGCCCGGCGACTTGCCGAACGCGCCGGCCTGGCGCATGGCGTCGGCCCCGCGCGCCGTCACCCCGCTGCTGGCGGGCGTTGCAGCGCTCGCCGCGCTCGTCGCGCCGGCGTTTGCAAGCTACAAGCTCAACCGCGACTTCTCCGGTCACACGACGCCAGCCCTGACGGCGATCTCCTCGCCTGCGCCGGGCTGGACCATGACCGCGAACCCGGACATCGCCTGGTCGCCGGAATTCGAGAGCGCGGACGCCAACTACCTGTTCCGCTTCGAGAAGGAAGGCGCGGCCCCCGTCGACCTGTTCATCGCCTGGTACACGCACCAGCGTCATGGCGCGAAGGTCGTCTATTTCGCCAACACGTTCGAGCAGCATCCCCGCTGGATCCGGCTGGAGACGCGCGGTGCACGGGTCGACACGGGCGCAAGCGGACTGCCCGCCTCCGTCCGCACGGACCGCATCGGCGGAATCCGCCCGCCGCAACGTCTGGTCGCCTCCTGGTACTGGGTGGACGGGCGCTTCTCCTCCGGCGCGCTCGACGCCAAACTGGACCAACTGCGGGCCAACCTGACCGGGGGCGAGGATGCCGCGGCGGTGATCGCCCTGTCGGCCTCGCTGGAGTTCGAGCGGGAGGAAGCGCTGTCCGCCATCGAGGCGTTCCTGGCCGAGGCGCAGCCCCTGGACGCATGGCTCGGCACGCTTGCCGCCACCGCGCGTCCCTCTGGCGCCAACTGAGGGCAAGGAGCCATGTGCGGCATCGCCGGACTCTTCGACCTCCGCGCAGAGCGGATGCCCGATGGCGACCGCCTCGGCCGGATGCTGCGGGCGCTCGCGCATCGCGGGCCGGACGGTGAGACCCGCCACCTCGAACCGGGCCTCGCCTTCGGCCACCGCCGCCTCGCCATCATCGATGTGGAGGGCGGCAGCCAGCCGATCTTCAACGAGGACGGCACCGCGGCCGTTCTCTTCAACGGCATGATCTACAACTACCGGACGCTGATGGACGACCTCGGCGCGCGCGGCCACCGCTTCCGCACGCGCTGCGATACCGAGACCATCGTCCACGGGTTCGAGCAGTGGGGCGGCGACGTCGTCGACCATCTCGACGGTTTCTTCGCCTTCGCGGTCTGGAACCGCAATACGCGGCAATTGCTCCTCGCGCGCGACCGGTTCGGCAAGAAACCGCTCTATTATGCGGTCGACGGGGACGGCTGGCTCGTCTTCGCGTCCGAAGTGGGCGCGATCCTCGCCGCGCTGGGTCAGGCGCCTGCGTTGCGGACCGACGCCGTCGAGGACTATCTGGCCTTCGGCTATGTGCCGGAGCCGAAGTCGGTCTTCCAGGGCATCGAGAAGCTGCCCCCCGCGCACCGCGTCCTCCTCAACGGCCGCGACGAACGCATCGCGCCTCAGGCCTACTGGGATCTGCGCTTCCCCGAACGCCCCGACGACATAGACGAGGACGCAGCGATGGCCGGTGTGCGCGACCGGCTGGACGCCGCCGTCGCAAAGCGGCTCGTGGCGGATGTGCCCCTCGGCGCATTCCTCTCGGGCGGGGTCGATTCCAGCGCCATCGTGGCCTCGATGGCGCGCACCAGCGACCATGCCGTGCAGACCTGCGCCATGGGCTTCGACGACCCCTCCGTCGACGAGACGCGGTTCGCGCAGATGGTCGCCGACCGCTACCACACCGACCATTTCACCGAGGTGGTGAACATGGAGGCGGCGAGCCTGATCGGCACGCTGGCCCATGCCTATGGGGAGCCGTTCGCGGACTCCTCCGCCCTGCCCACCTTTCTCGTCAGCCGTCTGGCGCGCCGCCGCGTCACCGTGGCGCTGTCGGGCGACGGCGGCGACGAGGTGTTCGCGGGCTACCGCCGCTATCCCTTCCACATGCGGGAGGAGGCGCTGAAAGCCTGGGTGCCGTCCAACATCCGCCGCCTCGTGTTCGGTCCGCTGGCCCGCCTCTACCCGGCGCTGCCGAACGCCCCGCGCTGGCTGCGCGCACGCGCGACCTTCGAGGCGCTGAGCCTCGACACCGTCGGCGGCTTCTTCCGCGCCGTGACCATCATGCCGGATGCCGTGCGCGACACGGTGCGGTCGGGCGACCTGCGGCGCACGCTCGCGGGCTACCACCCGTCGGAGGTGCTGCGCACCCACGCCGACCGGGCAGGAACGGACGATGCGCTAGCGCGTGCCCAGTACATCGACCTCAAGACCTGGCTTCCTGGCCAAATGCTGGTGAAGGTCGACCGGGCGAGCATGTCGAACGGGCTGGAGGTGCGGAACCCCTTCCTCGACCGCGATCTGGTGGAATGGGCGGCGCGCCTGCCCGCGCACCTGAAGGTGCAGGGCTTCTCCGGCAAGCACGTGCTGAAGCGCGCCATGGAGGAGCGTCTGCCGCGCGAGGTGCTCTACCGCCCCAAGCAGGGCTTCAGCGCCCCCATAGACCGCTGGATGCGTGCGGGCCTCGACGACCGCCTGGCCGGTCTCGCCGCCTCACCGCGCCTGCGTGAGAGCGGCCTTGTCTCGCCTGAGGGGATTGCTTCCCTCGTCAACCAGCATCGCACCGGACGCGGCGATTTCAGCCGCCCGCTCTGGGCCCTGATGATGTTCGACGCCTTCCTCGCCGAGACGGAGAAGACGATTCAGACATCACTGTCCGACCCCGGCATCGAGATCCCGCAGGCTGTAGAGCGCAATCGGTCCGCCATTGGCTGATCGATAGACCGGCTCGTAATAGGGCTCGATCCGCACCCCTAGCGCCCGTGCCCACCCGGCGTCGTCCTGGGAGGGACGGCCGAGGACGGCAAGCATCTGAACCTGCCGGCCGGGCTCGGGAAGATCCCAGCCCGCCGGGAAAACGAAAAGCGGGCGCGCCGCCGGATCGTTACCGGCGATCTCGACCGGGGACATCCCTTCCGCGAAGCGCAGAGGCGGGTTCACCGACACCAGCCGCTCCTCTGCGCCGGCCGACACCGAGCGCAAGCCGAGTTCCAGACTGCCCGCCAGGCCGGCTGCGTGCAGCATGGCCGGCCGCGCGAGGTCTGAGCCCTCCAGGACGAGGGACATCACCCGCTCGTCCCGGCCGAGCAGGGCCGCCACCGTCTCGGCCTCCGCCCTGATCTGCGCGGTATCTTCCCTGTGGGCGATTGCGCCGCCCGCCATCATCCCGGCAAGCACGACGAGCGCCGCGAGTGCCGGTGCGCGGACGATCAGGCTGACGCCGACCGTTCCGCACCAAAGCGCCGACAGCACCCATGCCAGCACGCCGACCGCCCGCCCCACACCGGTGTCCAGCCCGCCCCACGGCGTCAGGAGAAATACGAGCCAGAGTCCGATGGCCGCGACGGCAAGGCCATCCTCGCGCCTCCACGCCCCGTCGATGAGCCGCGCGAGACCGCACACCACCGCGGCATAAACGCCGATCGCGAGCGTCAGGACACCCAGTTCCTGCGCCTTGCCCACGGCCGAGCGTGCGGCCAGCGCCTCACCGGCGGAGGGGTCGGACAGAAGCGTCAGGACGGTTGCCCAGTCGAGCGCATTCTCCCGCACGTAAAGCGCCAGCAGCACCAGCGCGGGTGCGGCGGCCACGACAAGAAACAGAAGGGCCAGGAGCGCCCGCGGCATTGCGGCCCGCGCGCCCTGCATCGCCGCACCGCGCAAGCCGTCCAGAACCGTGAGCAGGACCAGCACCGGCAGCCCCACGGCGAGGACCGGCGCCGAAGCGAGAAAGGTCAGCGCGAGCAGCAGCGCGGCGACCACCGCGCCCATGATATCGCGGATCCCGCCGCGCTCGCTCCACAGCACAAGCAGGGCGAGAAACAGCGCAAGCCCCAGGCTTTCACCGACGCCAACGGCGCCGACAACCGTCCCCGCCGGCGCCAGGATCGCGCCCGCCGCAAGCCCCCAGCCTGTCGCCCGCCCGCCTGCGCGCCGCGCCACGTACGCCACGGCCAGTCCCGCGACGATCAGCGTCAGCACGCTCTGGAAAATGGCGACGCCCTGCTCTGCCCCGACGACGCCGCTGGCCACAGCGGTCAGCCAATAGCCAAGGCTCGACGGTTCCAGCTGACGGGAAAGGACCAGGAAGCGCTCCACGCTCGCCAGATCGCCGACCCATGCGTGCAGCACGAGCCTGGAGACATAGGGCGCCTCGACAAGACCTGCATTGCCGATGTCGCGCAGCGGGCCGGCAAGCCAGAATGCGGCGATCGCCAGAAGCAGCGTTCCCCAAAGCGCAACGGCATCGAACCCGCCCGTGTGGCGGCGGCGCGCGCTATGCCGGGTGCGGGCAACCCGCCCGCCGGCCTCGCCTATCGTTCGGACCGGTTCCTGTCCCACATCATCGACGCCGATCGCGCTCATGGCCACTCCCCCGAATCTCTGGGGGGATTAGACCACGAAAGACGGCGGGCATCATCGCCGCTCGGCGCCAGCCGGCAAGTTCAGCTCACGACAAGGGCGACGGTCGCGACGATCGCGACCCACGAGACCAGCGCGAGTCCGAGGAGCGAGAGCAGCGCAGCGCGCGTCGACCATCTTTGCGCCCCACGAACAGCTGCGGTTCCAGCGGTCCATGGCCCGGAAACGGCTGTCCGGGCATAGGTTGCATCGGGTCTCGTCCGCTCTCCTGCCATGTCGACCACTCCCTCCCGGCCTTAGCGGTGCGTTCAGGGTGCGTCCTTCTCCGGATCGTCACCCGCACTGCATGTTGAGGAAGGTTAACGCAAGCCTCGTGCCATCTCGAAGTCTTAAGTTCCCGGAATGCAATATGTTATTTTTTTCAATAGGTTGTCGGACACTTGCGCGCCCTTCTCCTGACCTCCCGCCTCCGAATCAGTACCGGCATCCGTAAAACTCCGTAGACGCGGCGTCACAGATCTGACATGCGCGCCGGAGGCCCCCCGCGCCGCATGCAAGTTCTGGCGATTACCGACTTGTAAAGAATGTTGACATAGGTTGGACTCCACGAACGCACGATCATCTGCTGTTCGCAGGAGGACGTCATTTTTGCCTATCTGATTGCCCTCGTGGCCTACGGGGGGCTCGCGGCATACCTCGCAATGACCTGGCGGCGGGGCAACCGGCGCGGTCTGGTGCTGCTCGCGCCGGTCGTGGTCACGGCGTTGTGGGCAGGACTTTATGTCGCGCTCTCCTGGGTGCCGGCGCTGCCGCTGTGGCTGACGCCGGTCGCCGACAGCGCGCGGGCGCTTTCCTGGACGATGCTCGTGCTCGTCTCGCTGCGCTGGATGCTGCAGCGGGAAGAACAGCCGCTGCTGCGCGACGGGCTGTTCGTCGCCTTGATCGGCCTGTCGGCGGCCGCCGTGCTGTTCTCCCTCCCGCCTGTCGCGCGTCTCGACGTGTTCAGCATCCCGCTCAGCACCATCGCACTTTTCCTGATGTGCGTGCTGGGGCTCCTGCTGGTGGAGAACCTCTACCGCGCGACGCGGGGCACATCGCGCTGGGTCTTCAAGTACCTGATCGCCGGGGCCGGCACGCTGTTCGCCTTCGATCTCTATTTCTACGCCGAAGTTCTGCTGTTCGGGCGGCTCGAGCCCTTCTCCGCGATGGCCCGGCCGCTGGTCGCGGTGATGGTGGCGCCGCTGCTGGTGGTGACCGCGGCGCGGGTAAGGCGCTGGTCCTTCGATGTGACGATCAGCCGTGACGCGGTGCTGCACACCACGGCCCTGATCGGTTCCGGCCTATACCTCGTGCTGGTCGCCGGTGCGGGCTATGTCCTGCGGCTGGCGGACGCGTCCTGGGGGCCGCTCCTGCAGATCGTCATCCTTGTGGGAGCGGGCCTGGTACTGGTCGTGCTGCTGATGTCCGGGCGCCTGCGCGCCCGGGCGCGGCGCTACATCTCGCGCAACTTCTTCACGCTCAAGTACGACTACCGGGCGGAATGGCTGAGGTTCATCCGGACGCTGTCCGGCATCGCGGACGACGACCATGAGGTGCAGCAGGAAACCCTGCAGCAGCGGGCGGCGCATGCACTGGCGGACGTGGTGGAGTGCTCGGGCGGCGCGCTTTTCACCCGCGGCCGCGGGGGCGCCTTCGTGCGCACCGCGAACTGGAACTGGTCTACGGCGAAGCGGCTGCTGAGCCTGCCCGCACCGTTCATGGAGCTGGCGGAAAGCCGCCTGCCGATAATCGATCTGTCCGCCGAACCGCAGGCCGACGAACCTGCCCGTCTCGCCGCCGCCCGCGCGGCGACGGCCGGCTGGCTGGAGCAGCTGGACGGCGAGGCGTGGCTGCTCGTCCCACTGGTCAGCGCGGACGAACTTGTCGGCGTGGCCCTTCTGGGCAAGCCGCGCGACCGGCGCCCGCTCGGCTGGGAGGACCGCGACCTGTTCGAGGTTCTGGGACCGCAGGTCGCCAGCTACCTGCGCGAGGAACTGGCAACCCGGCGCGTGTCTGAGACGCAGGAGTTCGCGCGCCTCAACCGCAATTTTGCCTTCGTCATCCACGATCTGAAGAACCTGGTGAGCCAGCTGTCGCTCATCGTGCAGCAGGCCAAGAAACACGGCGACAACCCGGAGTTCCAGAAAGACGCGATGGAGACGGTGGCGGAGTCGGTCGACAAGATGCGCGCCATGCTGGTGAAGCTGAAGGAACGGACGGACGACAAGACCGAAACCGTGGCCGTCGACCTCGCCCCCGTGATCCGCGCCGTCGCGGTGAACCGCCGCCTGCACATGCCCAACCTCGACATCGGGACGGTCGACGAGCCGCTGCGCTGCGACGTGGAGCCCGAAGCGTTCGAGACGATCCTCGCCAACCTGATCCAGAACGCCTTCGAGGCGGCGGGCGAGAAAGGCCGCATCACCATCGAGGCGCGCGCCGATGGCCGCGACATGGCCTGCCGGGTCAGCGACACCGGGCCCGGCATGAGCGCGGACTTCATCCAGAGCGGGCTGTTCCAGCCGTTCCGCTCCACCAAGTCTTCCGGCTTCGGCATCGGCATGTTCCAGTGCCGCGAGCTTGTCGAAGCCTGGGGCGGGACGCTCGACGTCCGCTCCGAACCCGGCGAGGGCACGACCATGGAGGTCCGCCTGCCCCTCGCCGGCCAGACCGAGACGCCAGCCGGCCAGACTGCGCCGGACATGGCGGCCATGACGACTGCCGGCACGTGAGGACCGAAGGGATGAGCCAGGACTATGTCGAACATCTTCCGGCAAGTGGCGCCAAGGCGCCGGCCGCCACGCCGCGCAAGCCCGCGGAGGGCGAACGGCGCCTGATGATCGTCGACGACGATCCCGGCATCGTGCGTTCGCTGAAATGGGCGCTGGACGGCTACGCGCTGGAAACCGCGGGCTCGCGGCCCGAGGCGCTGGAGAAGCTGGAGACGTTCCAGCCGCAGGTGGTCACGCTCGACCTTGGCCTGCCCCCCCATCCCGACGAGGCGACCGAGGGCCTGACCGCCTTGTCGGAAATCCTGCGCCGCGCGCCGGGAACCAAGGTCATCGTCGTCTCCGGCAACAACGACCGGCAGAACGCGGTCAAGGCGGTCAGCCTCGGCGCCTATGACTTCTACGAGAAGCCGATCGACGCGGAGGTCCTGCAGCTGATCATCGACCGTGCCTTCAACCTGTGGCAGCTGGAAGAGGACAACAAGCGCCTGCAAGCCGAGCAGACGGGCGTGTTTCATGGCATCATGACTGCGGCCGACTCCATCGAGGCGCTGTTCCGCACGGTGGAGAAAGTCGCCAAGACCGACATCAGCGTGCTGATCCTGGGCGAGAGCGGCACCGGCAAGGAGCTGTTCGCCAAGGCGCTGCACAAGGCGAGCCCGCGCGCATCGGGCCCCTTCATCGCGATCAACTGCGGCGCAATCCCGGAAAACCTGCTCGAGTCGGAGCTGTTCGGCCACGAGAAAGGCGCCTTCACCGGCGCCGTGCGCACCGTCAAGGGCAAGATCGAGAACGCCAACGGGGGTACGCTGTTCCTCGACGAGATCGGCGACATGCCGCTGCAACTCCAGGTGAAGCTGCTGCGCTTCCTGCAGGAGCGCGTGATCGAGCGCGTCGGCGGGCGCGAGCAGATCGCCGTCGATGTGCGGATCGTCACGGCCACGCACCGCCACATCCGCGACCTCATCGAGAACGGCGACTTCCGCGAAGATCTCTACTACCGGATCAGCGAGATCACGCTGGACATCCCGCCGCTGCGGGAGCGGGACGACGATGCGGTCGTTCTCGCGCAATACTTCATCGACATCTTCGCGCGCGAGTCCGGGCTGCGGCGCCTGACGCTGAGCCCCGACGCGCAATCGGCCATCCGGAAGTATTCCTGGCCGGGCAATGTGCGGGAGCTGGAAAACAAGATGAAGCGCGCCATGGTCCTGGCCGACGGGGACATGATCACCGCCGCCGACCTGCAACTGGGCGTCACGCCGCAGAAACCCGGGCGCATGACGTTGAAGGACGCCCGCGAAGCCGCCGAACGCGCCGCCCTGCGCGATGCGCTCGACACCACCGACGGAAATCTCTCGCAGGCCGCAAAGCTTCTGGGAGTAAGCCGTCCAACGATATACAACCTGATCAAGCAGCTCGACATGAAGGTGTGAACGGGATCGTCACAATTTTGGACCATGTTCCTGGTCCGCTATGCTTGGCATCACCGCACCAGCCACCGAGACCTTCCCGGACAATGCCGGGATACAAATGACCGGAAAGAGGACATGACGGATCATTCCAGCCTGACCAGACGCCCGCTCCGCGCTGCGACGCTCGCCCTGGCCGCGCTTCTGGCCACGACGACGCTGACCCCCGCCCTGGCGGCGATCGACGAGAACTCGGTGCGCTACTACCAGGAGGCGCTGGAGGAGGTCGAGAAGGGCAATATCGACGCCGCCATCATCCAGCTTCGCAACGCCCTGCAACGCGACGCCGACAACCTCGACGCGCGCCAGCTGCTCGGCAAGCTTCAGCTGCAGCGCGGCGACGCTGTGTCCGCGGAGAAGGAACTCTCCCGCGTGATCGAGAAGCGCCCGACGGACGAGGCGGAAGCGCTGCTCGGCCGCGCCCTGCTGGCCCAGGGCCGCTATGAGGAGACGATCCGCCGGGTCACGCCGGACGGCCTCGACACCAAGGCGACGATCGAGAAGCACGCTGTCCTCGGCGAGGCCTATCTCGCCAAGCAGGACTTCGCGAAGGCCGAGGAACTCTACAACCGCATCGTCGAGCTGGACCCGAAATCGGTGCAGGGCCAGTACGGCCTCGCCCGCGTCTACACGCTGAGCCGCCAGATCCAGAAGGCCGAGCGGCAGATCGACGAGCTGCTGCGCGATCATCCGGAACACGGCCCGGCGTGGATGGTCAGGGGCGAACTCGCCATGGCGAAGGAAGACCGCCACATGGCGCTGTTCTCCTTCAACAAGGCCATCGAACTGATGCCGCGCGACATCAACGGCTACATTGCCCGCGCCCGCGCCTACCTGATGAACAACCAGATCAAGGAAGCGCGCGCCGACGCCAACCGGGTGATCGAGCTTCGGCCGAACAACGCGCTCGGCTACTATCTTCTGTCCGCCGCCGCGTTCGCGGAAGGCGACACCACGGCGGCCGACCAGGCCTACATCCGCGTGGCCGAGCAGCTGCGCGATTTCCCGCCCGCGCTTCTGCTCGGCGCGCTGATCAAGTTCAAGGTCGGCGACTTCGCCCAGTCCGAGCAGCTGATGACGCGCTATGTGAACTCGGAGCCGGGAAACATGGCCGCGCGCCGTGCGCTCGCCATCGTGCGCCTGCGGATCGACAGCCCGCAGTCCGCGATCGACCTGCTGGAACCCATCGTGCAGGAGAGCCCGACGGACGTCGCCTCCATGCAGGCGCTCGCCTCCGCCTATACCCGGGTCGGCCAGTACGACAAGGCCGACGCCATGTACCGGCGCATCCGCGAGGTCGGCCGTCCGCAAGACATCCGCCGTGCCGAGGCCGCACAGATGCTGCTGTGCGAGGGCGGCGAACTGTCGGCGGCGGCCGCCGAGGCATGCAGCGGGCTGCTGCGCGACGATCTCGGCAAGGATATCCTTCTCGTCCTCGACTTCGTGAACACGGGCGATCTCGACCGCGCGCTCACCGAGGCGGAGAAGCTGCTGTCGGCCAATCCCGACAGCGAGCTGGTCATGCAGACGCTTGCGGGCGTTCACATCGCGCGCAAGGATACCGACAAGGCGCGCGAGGTGCTCAACACCGCGCTCGAGAAGAACCCCGACTTCACCTCCGCCGCCGACCTCCTGGAAGGCCTCGACAAGCGCGAGGGGACGACGGACCGCATTCCGCAGCGCCTCGAGAGACTGATCGAACGCAGCCCGGAAAATCCGGCGCTGGCCGTGCGGCTGGCGCGCAACTACGCGGAGACCGGGCAAGGCGCGAAGGCGGCGGCGTTCCTCGCCGACAACCTCTCCCGCTACGACCGGAGCATTCAATACCGCGAGGCGATGGTCCGCGTGAACCTGGCGGAAAACAATCCCGCCGCTGCGCGCCAGGCCGTTGCGGGCCTTGTCTCCCTGCGCCCCGACGACGTGGACGTGCTGCGCTTCGCCCTCAACGCGTACATCCTCACGGACAATCTCGACAAGGCGATCGAGATGGGCCGCGAGCTGGTCGAGGTGGCGCCGGACGACACCCAGCACCCGCTGGCGCTCGCACAGCTCCAGGTCCGCAACCGCGACTTCGACGGCGCGCTCGCGACAATGAGGAAGGCCCGCGCGGCTGCCCCGCGCGACTCCGAACTGGCACGGACGGAAGCGAGCATCCACCTGCTCAAGAACGACATGGAGGGCGCGCTGGACGTGGCGCGCAGCTTCCAGTCGGTCAGCTTCCCGGACGGCAAGGAGATGGAAGCGAGCCTTCTTGCCCGCCAGGGCAGGATCGAGGACGGCATCCTGCTGCTGGAGAACGCCCTCATCGAGCAGCCGCAATCCCAGCTTGCGACCGCCCTCTACCGCGCCCGACGGCAGGCCGGCCGGACGGAAGAGGCGATCGAGGGCCTCAAGTCCTGGCTCGGCGACAACCCGAACGACCGGGGCGCGACGACCGTTCTGGCCGCCGGGCTGCTGGAAACCGGCTCGTTCCGGGATGCCGAGCGTCTCTATCAGGCCCTGCTGATCGAGGATCCGCGCAATGCGGTGCTCCTGAACAACATGGCGTGGGTCCGCGGCCAGCTGCGCCGCCCGGACGCCATCGACTATGCGGAACGGGCCTACATGCTGCGTCCCGATTCCGCGCTCATCGCCGACACCTACGGCTGGCTTCTGCTCCAGCGCGACAAGGTGAAGGAAGGCCTCAACATTCTCGAGGTGGCCGCCAAGGCCGCGCCCGACAATGTGGAGATCCAGGCGCACTATGGCATCGCGCTGAGCCGGGCCGGGCAGAAGGAAAAGGCGATCGAGGTGCTGGAGGCTGCGCTCGACGACGGCGCGGACTTCACGGAGCGCAAGCTTGCCGAGGAAACGCTGCGCCGCCTGAAGGCGGGCTGAGCCGCCGCAGGAACCGCGGCGCACGGGCAGACAGGGCCGGCGGGGCATCCCTCGCCGGCCCTTTTCCATTGCGCGAAGGCAGCAGCCTGGCGCCCCTGGCGGGACAGCAAGAAGCCCGCCCGCGTGGGTCGCGGACGGGCTCCTGAATGTCCTGGCGATGTCAGAGGCGCGGCCCTGCCGGCGCCGCCCCTCACATCTCGCGGAAAGCACGATCCAGAATGTGCTGAACGGGGTCGAGGAGGTATTGCAGCGCCGTGCGCTCGCGCGCCGCGACGACGATCTCCGCCGGCATGCCGGCCACGAGTTGCGAGCCCTGAAGCGCGGCGACTTCCTCGTCCGGCACCGCGATGCGGGCCACGTAGTAGCCCACGCCGGTCTGCTGATCGGTCACGATGTCAGGGGCGACCTGCACGACCGTGCCGGTCAGCGGCGCGGTCATGCGCTGATCGAACGCCGTGATCCGGACCTGCGCGGCAAGACCGGCATGCACGAGATCGATGTCGGTCGGGCGGATTCGCGCCTCGATGGTCAGATCGTCCTCGGCCGGCGCGATGTCCATCAGGGGCTCCCCCGCAGAGACGACGCCGCCGACGGTGTTGACGGCGCTCCGCAGCACGGTGCCGTCGATGGGCGCGCGCACCACGAGCCGCTCGTAGATGTCGCGCGCGGACTTCAGCCGCTGCTCGAGATCGACCAGCCGTTCCTGGGTTTCGCGCAGTTCCTCCAGGACGCGGCGGCGATAGTCCTCGCGCACCTGGATCATCTGGATGCGCGCCTCGCCGATGGCAACCTGGGCCTGGGCGATGCGGGCGATGCGGGCGCCGCGCTGGCCTTCCAGTTCGGCGACCGCGCGCTCCAGCGCCAGCACCCGCGTCCGGTTCGTGTGGCCGGCCGCGAGCAGCTTGCGCAATCCATCGAGTTCGTCACGGATGATCCGGGCCTGCTCCTCCGCCGCCTGCTGTTCGGCCCGCGTGCCCTCGATCTGCTGTTCGTACTGCTCGATCCGGGTCTTGAGGATGTCGATCTGGCCGTCCACCTGCTCCAGACGGGCGGAGAACAGCGACATCTGCGAGGCCATCGCCTCCTGCGCCCTCGGGTTTCCCGCCTCGGCCGCCTCGCCGATCTCGAGCGGCAGGGCAAGCTCGCTCGCCCCGTCGCGTTCCGCGAGCAACCGCGCCTCCGCGGCGCGTTCGGCCATCACCTGGGCCTCGAGCAGCTCCATCGACGCGCGCGCCCGCGTATCCTCGAGCGTGAAGAGTACGTCGCCCGCCTGCACCCGGTCGCCTTCCTGCGCGCGGATCTCCGCGACGATGCCGCCTTCGAGATGCTTCACGGTCTTGCGCTTGGTCGCGGAGATAACCATGCCCTGGGCGATCGCACCGGCGGAAAGCTGCGCCGTTCCGGCCCACGCCGTGAACCCGCCAAGCCCCAGCGCGACCACGAGCACCCCCGCGGTGGCCGTAGGCCAGGGGTCGACAGGCACCTTGCGCACGGACTTCGCGCCCGCGGCCTTGCGCTCCTCGTCGCCCTGGCCCGTTCCGCGCCCGAACAGGCCCTTGATCCCCGTCGAGCCGAGCAGCGCCGAAAGCCGCGCCATGTCGACACCCGGCAAACGCGTCCTGATCCAGCCGGCAAGATCGCCATGCTTAGCCATTGGCCGCCTCCTTGAACTGTTCCAGCACGCGGCGGGCGCGTTCGTGCGCATCGGCAGCCGCGCCATCCCGGTCCGCCGGTTGCCCATCCCGGTCTTCCGGTGCGGCGTCTTCCTCACCGCCGGCCTGCGCCGCGATCTGCTGGCCCGGCTTGTAGAAGGGCAAGGGCTGCGCGGTGCGCTGCAAGATCTCGTCGCGGGTACCGAGCGCGCTCACCATGCCATCGCGCAGCACCAGGATGCGGTCGACGCCCTGCAACATGCTGGGCCGGTGCGAGATCAGCACGACGGTTGTGCCCCGGCGCTTCAGCTCCCCGATGCATTTCAGCAAGGCGATGTCGCCGTCGTGGTCGAGGTTGGCGTTCGGTTCGTCCAGCACGACGAACGCCGGGTTGTCGTAAAGCGCGCGCGCAAGTGCGATCCGCTGGCGCTGGCCGCCCGACAGCGCACGGCCGCCCTCCCCGATCCGGGTCTCGTAGCCGTCCGGAAGCGCAAGAATGAGTTCGTGAACGCCGGCAAGCTGCGCCGCCTCGACGACCTTCTGCGGATCGATCTCTCCCAGGCGCGCGATGTTCTCCTTCACGGTCGCGTCGAGCAGCTCCACGTCCTGCGGCACGAAGCCGATGTAGCGGCCAAGGTCCCCATGCGCCCATCGGAAAACATCCGCGCCGCCCAGCCGCACGGCCCCCGCCGCAGCCGGCCAGACACCGACGAGCAGCCGGGCGAGCGTCGACTTGCCCGACGCGCTCGGCCCGATGACGGCCAGCACTTCGCCCGGCTCCAGGGCAAAGGATACACCGCGCAGGATCGGCTCGCGTCCACCCGGCGCGACGGCAGCCGCGTTCTCCACGGCGACATGCCCCTCGGGACGCGGCAAGCGCATGCGCTTCCCGGGCTCGGGATAGGCGGCCAGCAACTCCTTCAGCCGGTCATAGGCCCCACGCGCACCGACGAAACCGCGCCACGACCCGATCATCTGCTCGACCGGGGCGACCGCGCGTCCGACGATGATCGAGGCAGCGATCATCATGCCGGCCGACATCTCCTGCACGAGGACCAGCGACGCGCCGCCGGCGAGGACGCCGACCTGAAGCACGATCCGCAGCGCCTTGGACAGCCCCTGGAGGATCGCGACCCAGTCGGCCGCCTCCGATTGCAGCGACAGACCGCGATACCACCGGCCGAGCCAGCGCGTCCGCGCCCGTCCGGTCATGCCCATCGCGCGCAGCGCCTCGATATTGCGGACCGTCTGGTCGGCGAGTTGCTCCGCCTCCCCGAGATGCTGGCCCGCCGTGCGCAGCCGCGTGCGCGAGACCACTTCGGTCGCCAGCGCCATCCCGATCAGCAAGGCAGCGCCCGCGACGGCAATGCCGCCGAGCACCGGATGAATGAAGAAGATCACGAGGAGATAGACGGGAATCCATGGCGCATCGAAGAAGGCGGCTGGTCCGGAGCCGGTCAGGAACTGGCGCACCGTGTCCACGTCGCGAAGCCCCGCAAGGCGACCGCCCGCCGCCGCGGTGAGCGCGCGGAGCGACAGCGCATTGAACACCGGGCGGCGCACCCGCTCGTCGAAGGCGTTGCCGATACGGATGAGCATTCGCCCCCGCACCCCCTCGAGCACGCCATAGACCGCAAGCAGGCCGATCGCCACCGCGGTGAGCGCCACGAGCGTCTCCCCGCTCTGGCTCGTCAGAACCCGGTCATAGATCTGCATCATGTAAATCGGCGACACCAGCATCAGCAGGTTGATCACCATGCTGAACCCGGCCGTCGCCAGAAACGCGGACTTGAGCGTCTTCAACCCTGCGCTCACATCCCCCGCCGAACGCTTCATGTCGTGCTCCTCGGACCCATGGACCGCTTGTGCCGGCGGCCTATTCCGCATGCCCTTGTGGGACGACTGAAGCCTAGCGTTTAGTCCCTAACCGGGAGTTAACCTTAATTGAGATCCGAAAAGGAACGGCGACGGTCCCGTAGAACCGCCGCCGCAAGGCAATGCATACGAAAACAGTCAGACGAGGAGCAGCGAACTCGCGTCAACCTGTCCTGCCTGGACCCCTTCGAGCGTGATCGAGCCAAGCGCGCCGAAGTCGAAGACCGCATCGCCGTCGGCGTTACTGCCGAGCGAACCCATGATGTCGGACGCAGAGGAAATGCCTGGCAGTTCGGCCACCTTGAACTCAAGCCGGTCCACGCCGGCCTCGAAATCGACGATGCGGTCATGGCCGATCGCCCCGCGGTCGAACACGAAGGTATCCATCACCCCATTGTGCAGGACCGTGCCAGCGCCACCCTTGAGCACGTCGTTGCCCGCGCCGCCCGAAATGCGGTCCGACCCGCGCCCGCCGACGATGTAGTCGTCGCCCGCGCCGGTCACGATGCTGTCGTTCCCCTCGCCGCCGAAGACGAGGTTGACGCCATC
>JAJLJT010000159.1:0-5255 GCA_033844555.1 Alphaproteobacteria bacterium
GGCATCGACCGGCTCACCTCGCGCCGGGTGGTGCTGACAGGCGGGGCCAGCCAGCTCAACGGCGTGCGGGAGCTTGCGGCGCGCATCCTCGACAAGCAGGTCCGTCCCGGCCGGCCGATCCGTCTTTCTGGACTGTCCGAAGGGGTCAGCGGCCCTGCCTTCGCCACGGCGGCGGGCCTGATCGGGCATGCCGTCGGCGGGACGGAGGAGCCGCTGCTGGCTGCCCCGAACCTGCGCCGCGGGCGGGCGGCGGGCACGCTGGGCCGTATCGGGCAATGGCTCAAGGAAAACTTCTGAGAAATCGGCCGGAAAACACAAGATCGTCCGCACGAAGGCTCTTCAATCGCCAGAAGTTGTGCGAAACTCAGGTAACGAATCGGAGGCGCGGCATGACACTCAATCTCAAGGTTCCCGAACCCACCGAACTCAAGCCCAAGATCACCGTCATCGGTGTGGGCGGCGCCGGCGGGAACGCAGTCAACAACATGATCCGTTCCGAGCTGGAAGGGGTCGATTTTGCCGTCGCGAACACCGACGCGCAGGCCTTGGCGCTGTCGCTCACCGACAACCGGATCCAGATCGGGCGGAACATCACGCAAGGGCTCGGGGCCGGCGCCAAGCCGGAGATCGGGCGCGCATCCGCCGAGGAGTCGCTCGACCAGATCGTCGAGCACATCTCGGGCAGCCACATGTGCTTCATTACCGCCGGCATGGGCGGCGGAACGGGGACGGGCGCCGCGCCGGTCGTCGCCCGGATCGCGAAGGAGCACGGCATCCTGACCGTCGGCGTCGTGACCAAGCCGTTCCAGTTCGAGGGCGCGCACCGCATGCGCCTGGCAGAGGCCGGGATCGAGGATCTTCAGCAGTATGTCGATACGCTGATCATCATTCCGAACCAGAACCTGTTCCGTATCGCCAATGAGCGCACGACCTTCGCCGAGGCCTTCACGATGGCCGACGAGGTGCTGCACTCCGGCGTGCGCGGCATTACCGACCTCATGGTCATGCCGGGTCTCATCAACCTCGACTTCGCCGACGTGCGCTCCGTCATGAGCGAGATGGGCAAGGCGATGATGGGGACGGGCGAGGCCGAGGGCGACCGCCGGGCGCTCGACGCGGCCGAGGCCGCGATCTCCAACCCGCTGCTCGACGACGTGTCGATGAAGGGCGCGCGCGGCGTGCTCATCAACATCACGGGCGGCATGGACATGACCCTGTTCGAGGTGGACGAGGCCGCGAACCGGATCCGGTCCGAGGTCGATCCGGATGCCAACATCATCGTCGGCTCGACGTTCTCCGACACGCTGAACGGCCGCATCCGCGTGTCCGTGGTGGCGACCGGCATCGACATCGACGAGGACTATGTTGCGCCGGTCCATCGTCCGGCGGCGACGATCACCCCGCGGGTCGAGACGCAGGCCGCCCCCGCTCCGGCGGCCGTGGCCGCGGCAGCGCCGGCGGCCGCCGAGGTGGCCGAGGACGAGGGGGAGGACCTGGGGGTCGAGGTGGAGGAAGCGTTCATCGCGCCCGCGCCGGCCAGCGTCCAGAAGCCTGCCCCATCTCCGGCCCCGGCCGCGCGCGTTCAGCAGGCGGAACCGGCACTGGCGGCCGATCCATCGATGGCGGAACGCGGGCACGGCGACGAGGAGGAGGCGAGTCCCTTCGTGAAGCGCTCTCTCAGCCTTCTCGAACGCATGGCGGGCAGCCTCGCGCGGCGCGACGACGAGGAGCGTGCCGAAGCGCCGGACGTGCCGGAAAAGAGGTTGCGCGTGGCGGCCGCGGACGACGCGTCCGCTCCCCGCCAGGAACCGCGTGCGAGACAGGAAGACAGGCTTTTCCCAGCGGTCGAGGAAGACGACCAGCTGGAAATCCCGGCTTTCCTCAGGCGGCAGGCCAACTGAACGCCCTCGGCCCCCGGCCCGGCGGGTCGGCGCCGGGCTTCGGATACTTGGCAGGCAGAGAGGTTCCCCCGCTGACAAGCGGCGGGAGCTTTTCTGTCTAAGCCCAAGTGCCGCCGCAGCTTTCCCGGCGAGGGAAAGCGTAACACTTCGTCACATAGCGTGATTTGTTCTGGCCCCGCGTTAAGGCTACCTATGCGCTGCGGGATCGGGGCTTTTCCGAATCGCCCGGCTGTATCGAGGGGATGCGGCCGCGGCAGGCGAGGCAGGGGTCCCGCAGGCAGTGTCCGCTTCGGACCTGCGTCATGCCAGACAAGGTTGGGATCATGCTTCAGACGACCATTCGCAACAGCATCAATTGCACCGGCACTGGCCTGCATTCGGGCGAGACGGTGCGGATGTGCCTGCGCCCGGCGCCTGCGGCGACCGGCATCGTCTTCGTGCGGACCGACCTGGAGCGGCGGATCGCCAAGGTGCCCGCCATGTGGGATCTGGTGACGGAAACGACCCTGGGCACCACGCTGACGAACGAACATGGCGTTTCCATCGCGACCGTGGAGCACCTGATGTCCGCCCTCGCGGGCGCCGGGATCGACAATGTGTTCGTGGAGCTCGACGGTCCGGAAGTGCCCATCATGGACGGGAGCTCCGCGCCCTTCCTCTTCCTGATCGATTGCGCCGGCATCCGGCGGCAGGAAAGCCCCCGCACGGCGATCGAGATTCTCGATACCGTGCGTGTCGAGGACGGCGACAAGTGGGTGACACTGGAGCCTGCGGATCGTTTCGAAGTCTCGTTCAGCATCGACTTCCCGACGCCGGTCATCGCCAGCCAGTCGTTCGAGCTCGTGGTGAACGAGGCTAGCTACAAGGCGGAGCTGGCGCGCGCGCGGACGTTCGGTTTCGCGCCGGAGGTCGATTATCTGCGTTCGCGCGGTCTGGCGCGCGGCGGTTCGCTCGACAATGCGGTCGTGATCGACGGCGACCGGGTTCTGAACGAGGGCGGTTTGCGTTTCGAGGACGAGTTCGTCCGGCACAAGGCCCTCGACGCAGTCGGCGACCTTTATCTCGCGGGCGCGCCGATCCTGGGCCGCTACACGGGCCACAAGGCCGGGCACGCGCTTAACAACCGCCTGCTGCGCCGGCTGTTTGCGGAGGCGGATGCCTGGCGGATGGTGCCGATGACCCAGACGCCGCTGCGCACCGCTGCGCCCGCTTTCGCTGCCGTCGCACTCTGACGTCGAATCCTTTCGCCGGGGCGGGGCACGGCATCTGGCCGTGCGGCCGCCTTTCGGCTAAAAGGGCTGCCTGACTCCATCGCGGCAGGAATCGAAGCGCGTCACATGTCGATGTTCCAGCGGCTCAGCCGACTCACGATTGCCGTCCTCATGCTGGCTGGCGTGTCCGCCTGCGGATCCACGTCGCAGGAAGAGGTGCCCTATGTCGAGCGGCCGGTCGAGGATCTCTACAATTCCGCGATGAACGCCCTGAATGCGCAGGAGTACGAGATCGCGGTCCAGCTCTTCGACGAGGTGGAGCGCCAGCATCCCTATTCCGTCTGGGCGCGCCGCGCGATCCTGATGGGCGCATTCGCGGCCTATCAGGACAACGACTACACGGCCTCCATCGCGGGGGCGGAGCGGTACCTCGAGCTCTATCCCGGCAGCGAGGACGCGGCCTACGCCCATTATCTGATCGCCCAGTCCTACTATGAGCAGATCTCGGACGTGCGCCGCGACCAGGGCTTCACCCAGCTCGCGCTGCGCAATCTGCGGGAGGTTGTTCAGCGTTATCCCGACACGGATTACGCGCGCGATGCGAGGGTGAAGATCGACCTGACGCTCGACCATCTCGCCGGCAAGGAAATGGCGATCGGGCGCTATTACCTGGAGCAGCGCAAGTACATCGGCGCAATCAATCGCTTCCGCAAGGTGGTCGAGGACTACCAGACCACGTCCCATGTGCCGGAGGCGCTGCATCGTCTCGTGGAGGCGAATCTCGCCATGGGCCTCGCTTCGGAGGCGCAGACCGCGGCGGCTGTCCTCGGCTACAACTATCCCGGCAGCCCCTGGTACGCAGACAGCTACTACCTGCTGGAGGGCAAGGACCTGCGGCCGGAGGTGGACGAGGGGTCCTGGCTGTCGCGGCTGATGCGGTCGCTGCGCAACGCAATCTGATCCCCTTGAGCGGGGCCGGTCCCAGGTTCGAGGTGCCATGCTGACCCGTCTTTCGATCCGCGACATCGTGCTGATCGAACGGCTCGATCTGGCGTTTTCCTCAGGTCTTACGGTGCTGACGGGGGAAACCGGCGCGGGCAAGTCGATCCTGCTCGATTCTCTGGGCCTGGCGCTGGGCGCGCGCGCAGACACCGGCCTCGTCCGCGCCGGTGCCGCACAGGGGAGCGTGACAGCCGTCTTCGAGCCGGAGGATGGGAGCGACCTCGACGCGCTGCTCGCCGAGAACGGTCTCGATACCGGCGAGGGTCTCCTCATCCTGCGCCGTGTCGTCACGGCGGACCGCAAGAGCCGCGCCTTCGTCAACGATCAGCCGGTGAGCGTCGGGCTGCTGCGGACGCTGGGGGAGCGGCTGGTGGAAATCCACGGCCAGCACGACGACACGGCGCTGCTGCAGCCGGCTGGGCACCGCGACCTGCTGGACGCGTTCGGCGGCCATGCCGCGGAGGTGGCAGAGGCGGCCGAGGCGGCGCGCAGGCTTGCCGATGCGCGGGCGGCGCTCGACGCCGCGCGGCGCGCCATTGCCGAAGCCGCCCGCGACGCCGATTACCTGCGCCACGTGCTCGCCGAACTGGAGGACCTCGCGCCGGAAGAGGGAGAGGAGGAAGGCCTCGCCAACGCACGCGCCGACATGATGGCGGCTGAGAAGGTCGCCGGCGACCTCGACGCCGCGCTGGCGCTGCTGAGCGGGTCGGGCGAGCGGACGAGCGCCGGGATCGAGCAGATGATGGCGGCCGCACTCCGACGGCTGGAAGCGGCGGCCCAGCGCGTGCCGGGCCGTCTCGACGAGGCCATGCAGGGGCTCGACCGCGCGCTGGTGGAGGCGGGCGAGGCGCTGGCCGCGCTCGACCGGGCGCGGGCCGATCTCGCCTTCGATCCGGCGGTGCTGGAGCGGACGGAGGAGCGGCTCTTTGCGCTGCGGGCTGCTGCACGCAAGCACGACGTGGCCGTGGATGTCCTGCCTGCCTTGCGCGACCGGTTCGCTGCACGGCTGGCCGACCTCGACCGGGGCGAGGCGCGGGTTGGGGAACTGGAAGCCGCCCGCGATGCCGCCGCCGCGGCCTACGATGCGGCCGCCAGCGCCCTGACCGCGGCCCGGACCCGCGCAGCGCGCGCTCTGGAGGCC
>JAJLJT010000160.1:0-6456 GCA_033844555.1 Alphaproteobacteria bacterium
CGCTCCGTGGCGTTCTCCATCGCCCTGATCGCGTTGTCGGCAAAGCTTGCGAAGGCGGACGGTTCCGTCTCCCAGGACGAGATCGAGGCGTTCGGCGACGTGCTCCAGGTGCCGCAAGGAGAGGCGCAGAACGTGGCGCGCGTGTTCAACCTCGCCGGGCAGGCAACCGCGGGGTTCGAGGGCTACGCCCGCCAGGTCGCGCGCATGTTCCGCGACAATCCAGCCGTTCTCGAGGACGTGCTCGACGCGCTGTTCCACATCGCCAAGGCCGACGGCGTCATGCACCCGTCCGAATGCGCCTATCTGGAAGAGGTGGCGGAAATCTTCGGCTTTTCGGAAAGCGAATGGCGCCGCCTCAAGACCACGCATCTGGGCCGGGCGGAGGATGACCCGTATGTCGTGCTCGGCATCGACCCGGATGCATCCGACGAGGATGTGAGGACAGCCTACCGGAGGCTGGCGCGCGACAATCACCCTGATCGCATGATCGCGCGCGGTGTCCCGCCGGAACTTCTGGAGATGGCGAACGCGAAGCTTGCCGCGATCAATGGCGCCTATGCCCGCATCCGGGCTGAACGCGGCCTGACATGACGCCTGCGATCCGTGTGCATCCCTCGCCCAATTATGGCGACCGCAAGGGGCGCGAGGTTGGCTGGCTGGTCCTGCATTACACCGGCATGCGCAGTTCAGAAGAGAGTCTCGCCCGTCTCTGCGACCCCGCAGCCGAGGTTTCGGCGCACTATTTCATCGACGAGGACGGCGCGGTCACGCAACTGGTGCCGGAAGACCGTCGCGCCTGGCACGCGGGCGCGGGCTGCTGGCGCGGCGAGCGGGACATGAACTCGGTCTCCATCGGGATCGAGCTGCAGAACCCCGGTCACGAGTTCGGCTACCGCCCGTTTCCGGACGCGCAGATCGAGGCGTTGTGCGCCCTGCTCGCCGATGTGCTGGACAGGAACGTGCTGACGCCCGACCGGGTGATCGGACATTCCGACCTCGCGCCGGAACGCAAGTGCGATCCGGGCGAGCTTTTTCCATGGGAGAAGCTTGCGCGGCGCGGTCTCGCGCTGCCGTCGCCGCGTCCGCCGCGCCATGCGCCGCCGATGGGCGCTGCGGGCGTGCGCGCCTGCCTGTCGCTCATCGGCTACGAGGTAGGCCGGGGGCCGGGCTGGGACCGGAGGACGCGGGCCGCTCTCGCCGCCTTCCAGCGCCGATGGCGGCCGGAACGGGTCACCGGCACCGCCGATGCCGGGACGACCGCGCGCCTCGTCGCCGTCGCCGCGCGTGCAGCGGCCCTTGACGGCGACCCCCGTCTCGCCGACATCTGAGGGCGGATCAGACGGCTGGACGGCCGCTCCCGCCCGGTTTTCCGGCGTGGGGGAGGAAAGTCCGGGCTCCACGGAAACACGGTGCCGGGTAACGCCCGGCGGGGGCGACCCCAGGGAAAGTGCCACAGAAAGCAAACCGCCCGGCGTTCGCGCCAGGCAAGGGTGAAAGGGTGCGGTAAGAGCGCACCGCGCCCCCGGCAACGGGGGCGGCACGGCAAACCCCACCGGGAGCAAGACCAAATAGGGGCGGCGCGCGGGTTCGGCCCGCAGGTTCCGTTTCCGAACCAGCCGTCCGGGTCGGTCGCGCGAGGCCGGGAGCGATCCCGGTCCCAGAGGAATGGCCGTCCAGCGCCTTGCCGCCTTCGGGTGGCGGGCGTGGACAGAACCCGGCTTACAGGCCGTCTGATCCCATTCATTTCCATGCCCCGTCCCGCGGCATTCCATGGAACGCCATGGGCACATCGGGGGCTCAGGCTGGATATTCTGTCTTTGTTCTTGTTTGAGCTTGTCGAAAGGACTGCAAAACCCGAAGGTTTCAGGCAAGTTCCATATAGACTCCATTAAGTTCCATGACATACCATGCCGTGTCAGCCTGATCCGGTGGCGTGAGTCGCGTGCGTGGTCCTTCGCGTTGCGTGGTCTCGCCGCCGTTGCCAGCGGAATGGGGTCCGCGGCCGGGGTCAGGAACCGATGGTGGGGTTTGCAGGGCGATGAGCGAGCCGTTGTTCCTCGGCACATACCGCGTCCGCTGTGACGGCAAGGGCCGCGTGTCCGTGCCGGCGCAGCTGCGCGGGGAGCTGCGGGGCACGATGGGCATGGGCTTCTTCGCCTATCCCTCTCTCGCGGGCGAGCCGGCGCTCGAGTGCTGCGAGCCCGCGCACCTGCGCCGCCTCACCGCCGTTCTCGACCGGATGAGTCCCTTGTCCAAGACTCGCCGCAAGCTGGAGCGGCGGCTGCAGGCGCAGGCAACCCAGCTGCAGATCGACGGCGACGGGCGCACCGTCCTCAACGCGGACCTGCGCGCGCGCCTCGGCCTGGGCGAGAAGGGGGGCGAGCTTGTCTTCGCGGGCCGCGGCCGCGTGTTCGAGATCTGGTCGGCCGATGTCTATGACGCCCAGCTCGACGACGCCCTGGGCGAGGACGAGGAAGAAATGTTCGCCGCAGCCTGGTCGCAGGCGGTCGAGGCGGGGACGGCGCAGGCCGGGGAGGGCGCGGAATGACCGCACGGCCTCACATCCCCGTCCTGCTGAGCGAGGTGCTTGAGGCGCTGGCGCCCGCTGCGGGTGAGGTCCATGTCGACGGGACGTTCGGCGCGGGCGGCTATACCCGCGCGATCCTGAAAGCTGCGCCGTGTGTGGTCTGGGGCATCGACCGCGATCCCCGCGCCGCGCACGAGGCCCATGCGCTGGCGGGCGAGGCGCGGGATCGCTTCCGCTTCCTGGCCGGGCGCTTCGGTGAGATGGACGCACTGCTTCGGGCCGAGGGTGTCGAGGCGGTCGATGGCGTGGTCCTCGATATCGGCGTTTCCTCCATGCAGATCGACGAGGCCGGACGCGGCTTCTCCTTCATGAAGGACGGTCCTCTCGACATGCGGATGTCGGGCGAAGGGGAGAGCGCGGCAGACGTCGTCAATACCTACCCGGAGGGCCGCCTTGCCCGCATCATCGCGGTTTACGGCGAGGAGCGCGCAGCGCGCCGCGTGGCCCGCGCGATCGGCAGGGCGCGCGAGAAGCGGGCGCTGGCGACCACCGCGGCGCTGGCCGACGTCGTGGCGGCAGCGCTTGGCGGCGTGCGCGGGGACCGAATCCACCCCGCGACGCGCACCTTCCAGGCCCTGCGCATCCATGTGAACGACGAGCTGGGCGAACTCGTGCGCGGTCTTTTCGCGGCGGAATCCCTGCTGGCGCCCGGCGGGCGGTTGGTTGTCGTCACCTTCCACTCGCTCGAGGACCGGATCGTGAAGCGCTTCTTCCAGGAGCGCGGCGGCCTCACCGGCGCCGGTTCGCGCCACATGCCGGAGGTGCGGGGCGCGCAGCCGACCTTCCGCGTCTTGTCGCGCAAGGCGGTCGAGGCGTCCGAGGCGGAGGTTGCCGCCAACCCCCGGGCGCGGTCGGCAAAGCTGCGCGCCGGGGTCCGGCTCGATGCCGGCTCGCCTGAAGGCGACGACATGCGCGCGCGCTTTCTGGAGACTTTCACGCTGGAGGACGCGGCATGATGCGCTTTGTGAACGTGCTGCTGTTCCTGCTGATCGCGGCCACCTCGGTCGGTGTGTACCGCGTGAAGTACGCCGTGATGGACCTCGAGAAGGAGGCGACGCTGCTCTCGGCCCAGTTGCTGGAGGAGCGCGATTCCATCCGCACCTACGAGGCGGAGTGGACCTATCTGAACGAGCCGCGACGCCTCGAGGGTTTGGCGCAGCGCCACCTGACCCTGCAGCCGGTCAGTGCCCGCCAGATCCTGACGCCCGCGCAGCTGCCGCTCCGCCCGCCGCCGGAAGACGCTCAGACCTTCGCCGAATTGCCCGACGGCACGATCGTCCGGTTGCCGCAATACAAGCCTTGGGTCCCAGCCTGGGAAACGCGCCAATGACCGACGTGACCTACTCCTCCCGCCTGTCGAACGCTCCCGCCCGCACGCGGCGGGTTCTGCGTTTGGACGGGGAACAGCGGGCCGCGATGGAAACGGGCCGCAACCGCATGGCGCTGGCCGCCGTCGTCTTCGCTGCCGCGTTCGGGGTCCTTGGGATGCGGCTGGTCGACCTCGGGGTCCTGCGCGACGCGGGCGAGCCGATGGCGGCCGCCATGACGTCCCAGCTTTCGGCGGGCCGCGCGGACATCGTGGACCGAAACGGCGTCCTTCTGGCGACGGAACTGCCGACAGCCTCGCTCTTTGCCGACGCCCGCCGCGTCCTCGATCCGGCCGATGCCGCGCGCCGCCTGGTCGGGGTATTGCCCGAGCTGGACGAGGCGCAGGTTCTGGGCCGCCTCGACTCCCGCAAGGCCTTTGTCTGGATCGCGCGCGCGCTGACGCCGCGCCAGCAGGAGGCCGTGCTCAACCTTGGTATCCCGGGTCTCGATTTCGTGCGCGAGGAACGCCGCGTCTACCCGCAGGGCCGCGCGGCGCCGCACATCGTCGGGTTCGTGGACGTGGACAACCGCGGCATCGCGGGTGTGGAAAAGACCTTCGAGACGGCGCTTGGCGATCCGGAGCGAACGGGAGAGCCGCTCGCCCTGTCCATCGATCTGCGCGTGCAGCACATCCTGCGCGACGCGCTCACGGCGCAGATGACCAAGCACAAGGCGATCGGGGCGACGGGCCTCGTGATGGACGTGCGCTCCGGCGAACTGCTGGCCATGGTGTCGTTGCCCGATTTCGACCCCAACCAGCCGGCACAGTTCGATGCGGAGCGGCTGTTCAACCGGGCGACGCTCGGGGTCTACGAGATGGGCTCCACGTTCAAGATCTTCAACACGGCCATGGCGCTCGACTCGGGCGCCGTCCGCGTGAACGACAGCTTCGATGCCAGCAAGCCGATCAAGATCGGCCGTTTCACCATCAACGACTATCACGGCAAGCACCGGTGGCTGTCGGTGCCTGAGGTGTTCAAGTATTCCTCCAACATCGGTTCGGCGCGCATGGCCATGGCGATGGGCGCGGCGACCCAGCAAGCGTATCTGCGCGACTTCGGCCTGCTCGATCCGGCCCAGCTTGAGGTGCCGGAGGTCGGCAAGCCCCTCGTGCCCTCGCCCTGGCGGGAGGTGAACACGCTGACCGTCTCCTACGGCCACGGCCTTGCCGTGACGCCGGTCCAGCTTGCGGGCGCGGTCGCCTCGGTCGTCAACGGCGGCCACAAGGTCACGCCGACGCTGCTGCGCCAGGACCATGCGCAGCCGGGCGAGCGCGTGATCTCCGAGCGGACGAGCGCCATCATGCGGGAGCTGATGCGCCTCGTCGTGCTCGACGGCACGGGCCGCAATGCGGACGTCCCGGGCTATCCGGTCATCGGCAAGACCGGTACGGCGGAGAAGGCGAACGCCGGGGGCTATGCGCGCAAGGCGCTGCTGTCGTCGTTCGTGGGTGCGTTTCCGGCGCACGATCCCCGGTTCCTGGTGCTCGCCGTGCTCGACGAGCCCAAGCCGACCCCGGACACCCACGGTTATGCGACGGGCGGCTGGGTGGCGGCGCCCGCGGTACGGGAGGTCGTCGCCCGCCTCGGCCCGCTCTATGGCATCCGGCCCTCCATGCCTCAAGAAGGCCCGAATCCGGACGTGAGGGTGGCCTCTTTCACGGTGAACGACTGAGGGGCCATGAAGCTGGATGCGCTCATCACTGCCGATCTTCCGCCGGACCGCGGGACGGACGCGATTGCGTCCGCGCGGGGCGTGGAGATCTGCGGGCTGACCGCCGACAGCCGCGAGGTCCGGCCCGGATACCTCTTCGCCGCCCTTCCCGGGACACGCACCGACGGCGCGCGCTTCGCGCAGGAGGCGGTCGCACGCGGCGCGGCCGCCATCCTCGCGCCCGCTGATACGGCGGCTGCGATGCGCTTCGAGGGCGTGCACGTGATCGCCGCCCGAAATCCCAGGCGCGCCTTCGCCCGCATGGCCGCCGCCTGGTTCGCGCGGCAGCCCGACATCGCGGTCGCCGTCACGGGCACCAATGGCAAGTCCTCCGTGGTGGAGTTCACCCGACAGATCTGGGCGGCGCTGGGGCGCGAGGCCGCAGCCCTCGGCACGCTCGGCGTCGTGACGTGCAATGGCGTCGAGGCGACAACCCACACGACGCCCGACCCGGTTGCGCTGCATGCGCTTCTGGCGGAGCTCAAGGACCGCGGCATCGAGCGTGTCGCGTTCGAGGCGTCGAGCCACGGCCTTGCCCAGTACCGGACCGACGGCGTGCGGCTGTCGGCTGCGGCCTTCACCAATCTCACGCGCGATCACCAGGACTACCACCCGACGCACGAGGATTACCTGCTCGCCAAGCTGCGCCTGTTCGGCGAGGTGTTGGGGCCCGGCGGCACCGCGGTGCTGAACGCCGACGACGCGCACTTCGCGGATTTCGAGGACGTGTGCTGGGCGCGCGGGCTCAAGGTCCTGACCTATGGCGCGGGCGGCCGCGACTTCGCGCT
>JAJLJT010000161.1:0-9435 GCA_033844555.1 Alphaproteobacteria bacterium
GCCGGTTCACCTGCACTTCGGCACGCAGCCTCTATTGCGGGTCCGGCGGTTGCATGCTGCATGCGGTGATCGGGGAGCGGTCGTGGTCCTTCCAGGCCGAGGGCTGGCGGATGATCGCCTGGGACGGGCGCCCCATATTGCTCGTCGCCCGCGACGGCGGCTGGTGCGGCGGCGCCGGATCGCAGCTTTGCTTCGAGGCCGTCGTGTGGAGCTTCGGCGAGATGCTGACGGTCATGCCGCCTGCGCGCCGGTAGGCGGTCCGCCGACGGGACGTGTTACGGCCAGCCGGCCGGCGTCCCGGGGGGAATGCAGGCGGGCGCCTGCTTCGGACAGCGCAGCGTGAAGTTCGGGCGGGAGTGGCGGCTGCCCGCCAGCTTGCAGAGCTTCTTGCGCAGGAACGCCTCATGGCCCGCGGCAAGAGGGGGCTGCCCGATGTGTGTCCGGGCCCAATCCGTGCCGGCCGCACCCGCCTGTGGGCCCCATGGAGTCGCACGCGCCGATGGCCTCGGCCCGCGAAAGGGTGCTAGCTTGCATGCATGCGCATGTCCGACCGCTGGATCACGCTTGTAGGATCTTTGGCGATCGCCCTGCTGCTCGCCTTGCGGGTGCTTGATCCCACGCCGATCGCCGTCGCGCGCAACATGGTCTTCGACGCCTGGCAGATTTTGAGCCCGCGTCCCGTGACGCAGACCCCGGTTGCCATCGTCGCCATAGACGACGCATCGCTCGACCGCCGCGGCCAATGGCCCTGGCCGCGGCATCTCCTCGCGACGCTGACCGAACGGCTGACCGGCCTGGGCGCGGCGGCGGTCGGCTACACCATCGTCTTCGCCGAGCCCGACCGGACCAGCCCGCGCAACGCCGTGGCTGCCTGGCCCAGTTCCGCCCTGCGCAATCGCTTGCGCTTCCCGATCCACCGGTTGCCCGACCATGACACGCTGTTCGCAGACGCCTTGGCGCAAAGCAATTCCGTCCTCGCCTTCACCAGCGGTGCGGACAGCGACGTTCCCGCCGTCAAGGCGGGCCTGGCGACGATCGGGACCGACCCGGCGCCGTTCCTGCTGCCCCTGCCCGGCGCGGTTGGCAATCTGCCCGCGCTGGACGAGGCTGCCGCGGCGATCGGCGCCAGCGTCATCGACCCGGACGCGGACGGGGTCGCACGGCGTCTTCCCTTGCTCGTGCAGGTCGGCGGCCAGGTGCGGCCTGCATTCCTCGTGGAAGTGTTGCGCGTCGCCCAGGGGGCTTCGACCCTTGCCGTTCGTACCGGCGATGCGCGTTCGGCGCTGGGACTCGACGGGGCAGGCGGGGTCGAGGTTCTGCGCGTCGGCGCTGTCGACATCCCGACCACGCCGGATGCCCGCCTGTGGCTACACCTGCCGAAGGCGCTTGAAACGCCGCGGATCCCGGCGTGGACGCTGCTCGAGGAGACGGTGCCGGGCGAGGTTGCGGAGCAGATCGCGGGGCACATCGTTCTTGTCGGAGTGACGGCCGCCGGCGCCGCAGATCTGCATGCCCTGCCTGGCCACACGACCGTCTCCGGCGCCGAGGTTCAGGCCCAGGCGCTCTCCCAGATCCTGCAGGGGAGCTATCTGAACCGCCCGGCCTGGGCGGACGGGGCAGAGATTCTGATGCTGCTGGTGCTGGCGTCTGTCCTGCTCGCGCTGATGCCGCGGATTGGCGTCTTCTCAGGCGCCCTGGTGGGCGGGGTCGTTACGGCTGTGGCCGTGGGAGGGTCCTGGCTGGCGTTCGCGCGTGGGGGGCTGCTGCTCGACCCCGTTTATCCGTCCCTGGCGACACTCGCCGTTTATCTGCCCATCTCGTTTCTCGTCTATCTGCGCACGGAGCGCGAGCGGGGCCAGGTGCGGTCCGCGTTCAGCCGCTACCTGGCGCCGCAGGTCGTCGCGCGCCTGGCGGAGCATCCGGAGGATCTGCGCCTCGGCGGCGAGACGCGCAACCTGACGCTGCTGTTCTGCGATGTGCGCAACTTTACCCGCCTGTCGGAGGAGATGGACGCCCATGACCTCACGCGGTTCATCAACCGCTTCCTGACGCCGATGACCCAGGCGATCCTCGCCCGCGGCGGCACCATCGACAAGTACATGGGCGACGCCATCATGGCGTTCTGGAACGCCCCCATCGACGATCCGGATCACCGGCGGCAGGCATGCCTCGCCGCCCTCGACATGAGCCGCGCGCTGGTGCGGCTGAACGATGAACTGGCCAGCGAACACGCACGCCACTACTTCCCCGTCGCCGGCATCGGGATCGGCATCGGGCTCAACACGGGGCCGTGCGTCGTCGGCAATCTCGGGTCCGATCAACGCTTCGACTATTCCGCGATCGGCGACGCCGTGAACCTTGCCTCCCGGCTCGAGGGGCAGACGCGCACCTATGGTGTCGAAGTCCTGGCCGGAGAGGCGACGCATGACGGCGCACCCGGTCTCGCCTGGCTCGAGGTCGACCTCATCCGCGTGCGGGGGCGGATGCAGCCAGAGCGGATATACGCGCTGCTCGGCGACGAGGCGCTGGCCGAAAGCGCCGGCTTCGGCGACCTGGCGTCGGCTCACGCCGACTTGCTGGATGCGTACCGCGCGCTCGACCTCGATGCCGCGGACGCTGCCCTTGCGCGCTGCCGGGAGCATGCCGAACCGCAGCACCGGCCGCTTTACGACCTCTATGCCGGCCGTCTTGCGGAATTGCGCGCATCTCCGCCGTCCGGCAACTGGGACGGCGTCTACACGGCGCTGACCAAGTAGCGGCGGCGCGCGTCCCGCCCGCCTCTAGCGCGGGATCGTGTTCGCCGGCGGATCGATGACAGTCAGGCCGCGCAACGGGTCCTTCGCCGATTGTACCGTCGCTGCCGTGACGTCGGCGGGTGTGCCGGCCGGTGTGCCCCGCGCGCCTCCGGCGCCCGCCGATGCGCTGCTCGCGGCATCGGCGGCGCGGGCCATGCCCGACGCGCCGAAGGCCGAGCGGATCCTGGAGGCCGGGGGCGCACCCGGTTCGGCATTCCCGATCTCACCCTGCAGGGCGCGGTTCAGGCCGGCGGCTGTCGGCACTTGCGTCGGTGTGGGCGGTCCGGCCGTGCCGTCGGAACCGACGGACAGTCCGTATCCCGGCTGGACGATGCGCACGACCTCGCCCAGCCGCGTCGAGATGTCGGCCTCGCCGAAGCCGAGGGTCACGAAGGTCTCGCCCGTGCCCGGCACCACCCGCACGGTCACGATGCCGCCCCGGACGCCGATGGTGGTCGTCGGCGTGTTGATGGCGACCCGCCCGCGCTGCTTCGACAGGGCCCCGCCGACGAAACGCAGCACCCCTTCGCCCAGCGAGACCGCCATGCTGCCCGTGGACTCGTTCGGATCGTAGACGAACTCGTCGATCACCATCCGCGCACTGGGGCCGAGGGTGAATGCGGAGCGGTCGTTGAGCATGAATTGCGCGCGGCCCTGCGGTCCCGTTTCCAGCACCTCCCCGAAATGCACCGGGGCGCCGGATGACAGGGTGCGCGTGGGTGCAGCGCGCAGCGTGCCATAGGTCTGCGGCGCGACGGCGCTGGTCACGCCGACCTTGAGGTCCGCGTTCGTTTCCGCATGCCCGACGGTTGCCGCCAGGGCAAGGGCCGCCGCAATGGCCAGGGATGAGTGTCGCATGCTCGCCTCCCGTCATCCGAGCCTTCAGAATCGCCAGGTGATGGCGACCATGCCGGCCAGGTTGTCGAACTCCTCCACGTCATAGGTCGACCGCCGGTCCTGATAGTCGGCCTGGACCAGCAGGCTCAGTGTCTGCGAAACCGGCACGACGAGACCGGCGCGGGCGGTGATCTCGTCGTCTGCGCGCCGCCGTGTCGAGATCGCGGGGTTCGGCGCCTCGAACACCTCGCGCCGGTATCCGGCCCCCACCGCCAGTTGCCACTCTCCGGCATCGTCCGAAAGCCGCACCGGAAGCTGGAACACCAGCGCCGCGCTGGCCCCGGCACTCAGGCTCTCCTCGTATGCGGCGTCGGCCGTTGCCCGGTCGAACGTCGCTTCGAGATCCAGCCCTGTACGGGGCGAGAGCGGAACGCGGGTGCCAAGGCGCGCCGACAGGCGCCAGCCGTCCCGCTCCGGGTTCGCCGGGCTTGCCGTCGTTGCGGAAAACGCGCGCCGCTGCGCGGCCAGTTCGGCACGCAGCGATCCCAGGGCGGTTGCCGGAACGTCGAGCGTCACCCCCGCGCCGGCCGCGCGCAGGTAGGTCTGGCGGTCGAGGCGGACATGGGTCGCGCTGACGAAGGGGCGGAGGCTGGCGCCTGGCAGGCCGCGCCGGGTCAGGTGGAAGCGCGGTCCGAGGGTCGCGTTCACGTACTGCGAATCCAGATCCCGTTCCGAGGCGAACACCGCGCCATAGAGATCCAGCGTCGCCTCGATACTGTCCCCCTGGTTCTGCAGATCGTACTGATAGACGATCTGGCCCAGGGCGAATGCGTTGACGTCTGCCTGCTCCCGCTGGTCCGGATCGAGGTCGATCTGGATGCCGCCGATGGTCACCGACCGGCCCGATGGCGCGAACGTGGCGTTCGTCTGTGCACGCACGCCCAGCGTGACCGCCCCAGCTACGCGGTGTACCGCGGTCCGGGCGTCGATACGCGCGATCTCCTGGTTCGCCTCGGTCCTGAACGTTTCGTCCTCCGCCGCGTCGGAGAAGAAGGCCCGCGCGGTGTCGTAGGCGCCCAGCCGTTCGTAAAGGCGGCCGAGCGTCAGTTTCACTTCCGGCTGGTCGGGCGACAGGATGAGCAGCCGCTCCAGCGCGATGATCGCGCCTTCCGGGTCGTCCAGCGCCATCGAGGCCTCGGCATAGGCGAGCAGCAGGTCGACATCCGTCGGGGCTGCCTGCAGCGCCTCGAACAGGGCCTCCCGGCGGTCCTCGGGAGAGAGGTCGGGCCTCGTGGTCTGGCCTTGCGCCCACGACGGCGCCGCGGCAAGACCGATCCAGGCGCAAAGCATGACCACGCCCACCCGGCGGCCCCTGCGCCGGAGTGCCGCGCGAAGGTCACATGAATGCAGGAAGGCCGAGTATGGCGGCCTTTCGAGACCAGACATAAGCGCCCCCCGGCACTGACAGGACCGGCCTTTCGCCGTGCCAACACTAAAATTTATCTCATTTTTTAATTGGAGTCTCTAAAGAGAATCGGATTGCCGACGCTTCTTCATTGCGAGGCGTGCGCAAATTCATGAATTTGTTGAGCCTTCATTGTCTTCGCGATTCGGTTTTTCTGTGCGTGACGGCGCTCCAAACGCGATCCGGAGGCAGGGCACGGGCACCCAGACCCAAGGGCAGGAAGGGACCCGCCCAGGTTCCGCGTCGGCGTTGCGCGCCTCCGGCCGTCCGGCAGCCGCAGCCCGCCAGGTCCGCGGGCGGGTCCGCCCCCGGCTAGATCGACCGTGTCGAGGTGATGCCGCCGTCGATCGTCACGATGGTGCCCGTCGTGTATCCCGACCGCGGCGAGGCGAGGAAGGCGAAGAGGTCGGCGACCTCGCGCACCTTTGCGGGCCGGCCGAGGGGATAGGCCGCCAGCAGTTCCTCGAACCGGCTTTCGTCGCCCCACTGCTCCTTCGCGCGCTTCTTCTGCAGGTTGATGATCCGGTCCGTGGCGACCGGGCCGGGGTTCACGCCGACCACGCGGATGCCGTCCTTCAGGCTCGGGCCGCCCAGCGCGCGGGTAAACGCCATCAGCGCGGCGTTGCCCGTGGTGCCGCAGATGTAACGGAAATCGTAGTTCTCGCCGCCGTTTCCGATGTTGTTCAGGATCACGCCGTGCCCACGCTCGCGCATGCGTCCGTAGAAGGCGCGGCAAAGGTCGATATAGCCGAAGACCTTTGCGTCCCATCCCTCGCGCCAGCGCCCGGCATCCACCTGCCACAGGTCGCCGCCCGGGATGGCCCCGGCATTGTTGACCAGGATGTCGGCGTCTCCGGCCGCGTCCAGCACGGCGTCCGCAGCCTCGCGGACGGTCAGGTCCTGCTGCTGGATCGTTACCGCGGTTCCGTGTGCGGCGGTCAGGCGCGACGCGATCTTCTCCAGCTTCTCGCCGGAGCGTGCGACGAGGTGCAGCGCGCACCCCTCCTCCGCGAACACCTCCGCAAGGCCCTCGCCGATTCCCTGCGATGCGCCCGTGATGACGACCTTTTTCCCGCCGAGTTGCAGATCCATGTCGTGCCTCGCTTATCGTGAGCGGATGAGAGCCGCGATCTCGCCGATCGCGTCCGGGTTGACGAGCGACGTGATGTCGCCCTGCGGTGCGTCGGAATAGACGCTGCGGATGACGCGCCGCATGATCTTCGAGCTGCGCGTCTTGGGAAGCTGCTGCACCAGGTAGACCTCGCGCGGCGCGAAGGGTTTGCCGAGCCGCGTCTGCACGCGCTCGCGGACCTCGGCCAGGAACGCGGGCGTTTCCGACAGGCGCTTGCCGGTCAGGAAGGCGACGATGGCCTGGCCCTTTACCGGGTCCGGCACGCCGATCACGGCCGCTTCCTCGACGCCGTCGATTTCCACGAGGATGGCCTCCACTTCGGCGGGTCCGACGCGCTTGCCGGCAACCTTGATCGTGTCGTCGGAGCGTCCGAGCAGGAAGAACTGCCCATGCGCGTCCCGCATCGCCAGGTCGCCGTGCACCCAGACGCCGGGGATGGTGCTCCAGTAGGTTTCGAGATAGCGCGCCTCGTCCTCCCAGAACCCCGCGGTCATGCCCACGAAGGGCGCGCGCACCACCAGTTCGCCGGTCTCCCCCGTGACCGGTTCGCCGTCCATGTTGACCACGTCGACCGCCACGCCGGCGGAACGGGAGTTGAAGCCCGACGGCACGATCGGCTTCGTCACCACGCTGCCGAGCAGCGCGCCCGACACCTCCGTTCCGCCCGTGTAGTTGATGATCGGCAGCGAGCCCCGCCCGAAATGGCGCTGGAACCAGAGGAAATGCTCCGGTGCGATGCCTTCTCCCGCGGTCACCAGCAGGCGGAGCGACGACAGGTCGGCGGCCGTCGCCTCGTCCTGGTGCGCCGCGAAGCCGCGGATGAGCGTCGGGGCCGAGCCGTAGTGCGTCACGCCGTAGCGCGCGATCAGCCCGGCCATGCGGGACCAGTCGGGAAAGTCCGGCGCCCCGTCGTAGCAGACGAGCGTCGCGCCCGGCATCAGCGCCGTGCACATCACCAGCGAGCCCGCGATCCAGCCCATGTCGGCCGGCCAGCAGAACACGTCTCCCGGCCCGCAGTCGAAGTTCTGCGCGGCGTCGTGGGCGATCTTGATCGGGAAGCCGCCGTGGGTGTGCACCGCGCCCTTGGGCTTTCCGGTCGTGCCGGACGTGAAGATCACCATGAAGGGATCGTTCGCGGACATCGTCTCCGACGGCACGGTCTCGTCCTTCGGCGCGGCGACCTCGGTCCAGGGGACAGCGCCCGCGGGAAGCGGCGAGGACGCCGGGTGGTGCGGCGACACCTTCAGCACCAGGCGCTTCAGCGCAGGAAGACGTTCGCAGACCTCGCGAACCGTCGGCAGCATGTCGACATAGTTGCCGCGCCGCAGGAAGCCGGTTGTCGCGATCAGTCCCTTCGCGCCGCACGCGTCCAGCCTCGACAGGATCGGGTCTGCGCCGAAGCCGCTGAACAGCGGCACGACGATGGCGCCGAGATAGCTCAGGCCCAGAAGGGCGGCGGATGCCTCGACCCCGTTCTCCATCAACAGTCCGACCCGGTCGCCGCGGCGGATGCCCTGTGCGGCGAGCCCTGTCGCGACACGCGCGACCAGATCGCGCAGCTCGCCATAGGTGACGCGGGTGACCTGGCCGTCCTCTGTCTCCGCGATGATCGCGGGCGTGTCGCGGAAGGCGGGGTCGCCGGCGCGGTCGAGCACCGTGTCGGTCCAGTTCAACTCGCCGCCGACGAACCAGCTGGGAAGTTCCTTGCCGCGCGACAGATCGCAGAGCGCGTCGTAGTCCTTCCGCCACCGGATGCCGAGAAAGGCGTTCATCTTGCGCCAATAGGTTTCCGGCTCGGCCAGGGAATAGTCGTACAGCGCATCGAAGTCCGGCAGTCCGAGGTGCCGCAGCATCTGCGCCAGGCGGGAGTCTTCCAGGTCGGCGCGGCGCGGGCGCCAGACATATGTCTCCGCGTCAGACATGGCGATCCGCCTCCGTCTCCATGCTGTCTCCCACGTCTGCCGGTGGCGTCTCCGGCGCGCGCGTGGCGGCAGCCGCCGCCCGGGCTGCGCGGTGTGATCGCGTCATTGTTTCTTTCCTCCCTTGCCCTGCAGGCCGGCCGATACTGCCATTTGGCTCGTCCGGACAAAAGCGGGGGCGCCGTCATGGCTGATGCCGGCGGTTTGCGGGCGCGTCAGATGCCGGGCGGGATGTAGGCGGGCACCTGTTTCAGGCAGCGCAGCGTGAAGCTCGACCGGGAGTGGCGGATGCCCGGCACCTTGTAGAGCTTCTTGCGCAGGAACTCCTCGTAGCCCGCCGTGCCGTTGACCGCGACCTTGACGAGGTAGTCGTACTCGCCGGTCGTGAGGTAGACTTCCAGCACTTCGGGTATCCGGGCCATCGCGTTGCCGAAGGATTCCAGGATGTCGTCGTCGTGCCGGTCGAGCGTGACCTCGATGATGACGATCTCCGACGCGCCGAGCCGCGCCTGGTCGAACCGCGCGCCATAGCCGGTGATGTAGCCCTCCTGCTCCAGCCGGCGCACGCGCTGCCAGCACGGGCTCGCCGACAGGCCCACGCGCTCGGCAAGCTCCGCGTTCGAGATGCGCCCGTCCGTCTGAAGCGTGCGCAGGATGGCGAGGTCGATCCGGTCGAGGGAGCGGCTCATGGCAGGTGAAATTCCGATCTGAAAAACGGCTAAAGAGCAAAAGATAATTTTGCATATTATACAAGATGGCGGAACAAGAGCAGGAAATTTTCCGCCCGCCGTGCAAATCTTTCTTCCGGGAGGACACGCATGGAACATCGCTTCGGTTTTGCGACGTCCGACCCCTATTGCAGCGTCCCGCGTGTTCTCGATTGCCTGCGGAAGATGGGGTTCGGACTGGCTGCGCTCGCCGTCGACGGGGCGGGCGAGCGCGGATACGTCGTCACCCTGGCGGTCGTGGCGACGGGCCAGCCGCTGGACAATCTGGCCGACCGGCTTGCCGCGATCAGCGGCGTGAGGCTGTGCACCCGCCCGGGCGGCGGCGAGGATGCAGCCCTTGAGAGGGAGACCGAGCATGGATGACCATCCGCCGCTTGCGCTTCATGTGCCGGAACCGGAATGGCGGCCGGGCGATACGCCCGACTTCTCCCGTGTCGAGATCCCGCGCGCGGGCAGCGTGCGCCGTCCGCCCGTCGACGAGGATCCGGAGGCGATGCGCGACCTCGCCTTCACCATCATCCGGGTCCTGTACCGGAAGGGGGAGGCGGTCGGTCCCTGG
>JAJLJT010000162.1:0-1428 GCA_033844555.1 Alphaproteobacteria bacterium
AAGCACGGGCAGTTCACGGGGTCGACCTACGACGCTACAGGAACACCCACAGAAGCATGACGCCCAGCGCAAGGCGGTAGATCACGAAGGGGGTGAAGGTCGCCTCGCGCAGCCAGAGCATCATCGCCCAGATCGCCGCCAGCGCGCTGACGAAGGCAAGCGCGGCCGCGATCACCGCGTCGAGTTGCAGCGTGGCGTCGCCGGACTGGACAAGGTCGAGAGTTGCGAGCGCACCCGCCGCGAAGGTCGTCGGGATCGCCAGGACGAGGGCGAAGCGCGCCGCCTCGGGCCGCGAATAACCGAGCAGCAGCGCCGCCGTCATCGTGATGCCCGACCGGCTGACGCCGGGAATGAGCGCCAGCGCCTGGGCCAGCCCCACGAGGACCGCATCGCGCCAGGTAATGCCGGCGAACAGCCGTTCCGCCCGGTCGGCCTTGCGGTCGGCCACCCACAGCGCCACCCCGAACACGATGGTCGTCGCCGCAATCAGCAGGGGCGCGCGGAAGTCGCTGCCGATCATGTCCTTGAACAGCAGGCCCGCCACCATCACGGGCACGGTCGCCACCACGACCATCAGGGCAAGCCGCGCGGCATCCGTCCGGCGCAACAGCACGACGTCGAAGCCGCCGCGGATCAGCGTTCCCGTTTCCTTGCGGAAATAGACCATGACGGCGGCCAGCGTGCCCACGTGCAGCGCGACGTCGATCAGAAGGCCCTGGTCCTTCCAGCCGAAGAGAACCGGCACGAGAATCAGATGGGCCGAGGAACTGATCGGCAGAAACTCGGTAATGCCCTGCACGATGGCCAGCACGGCAAGCTGGATGAACTCCATGTCCTCGAGGATCTCCCTTGCAACGCGCCGGCCTCTCCGGGGCCAGCGAGGGGTACCCTAGCTTCGGGGCGATAACAAATGCTGACTCGCGGGCACCCGCGCGCAAGGGGCGAGGGCAGCGGCGTATTTAGTCTCGATTTCGTACTAATTTCAGGATTCGCCGCCGGGAGATGCACAGACAAGCGCGCCGCCCTGCGTTTTTCCACGAGCTAGCCCGCAAACTAGTTCCATATTGATACCTAAATGCGAAAATTCGCTTGGATGCCGCCCCGCATGGCGCTATGTAAAGGCCGAACGCGTCCGGAGAACCACGGCTCCGGACGGCGAGACCGCGGCGGAAGCCCCTCCGGGCAAGCGGCCGCCGGAACGGCACCGAACGGAGGGAGGCCGGCTGCAAGACCGGCCCTGCGGCCGCCCGGTGCCTCCGCACGACGACATGCCTGCGCATGAAGAACACAAAGGGACGCAACCATGGCTCAACGCATGCTGCAATTCGTGAAGGTCGGGCGGGAAATGCCCGAGAAGCGCGGCGCCGACACGCGCAAGCGCGACTTCGACGAAATCTATGCGGAGTTCGCGGAGGCCAAGGCCGCCGA
>JAJLJT010000163.1:0-4703 GCA_033844555.1 Alphaproteobacteria bacterium
GTGACGCCGGTCGCGGACGGGAGGAACTGACATGACCGCACATCTCACCCGCCGCCGCTTCCTCACCATCGCGGCCGCCGCATGCGCGCTGCCATCGGCGGCCGCAGCGGCTGAAATTGCCCCGGTGTACCGCTGGCGGGGCATTGCGATGGGCGCGCCCGCGTCGATGACGCTTGCCGGCCTCGATGCGCGGGAGGGCGCGCGGATTGCGGAACGGGTGGACGCGGAAATCGCCCGCCTCGAAGCGATCTTCAGCCTCTATCGCCCGGACAGCGCGCTCGTGCGCCTGAACCGCGAGGGGCGGCTGGATGCGCCTCCGCCGGAACTTCTGGAGGTGCTCGGTCTCTGCGATGCGCTCGGCCAGGCGACGGACTGGGCGTTCGACCCGACCGTGCAGCCGCTCTGGGCGCTGAAGGCCAGGGCCGCGCGCGAAGGCCGTGCGCCGTCGATGCACGAGATCGTGGCTGCCCAAGCCCGAATCGGCTGGCGCGACGTCGCATGGGACGCGGATGTCGTCGCCTTTGCGCGGCCCGGCATGGCGATGACGCTCAACGGTATCGCGCAAGGGTTCGTCACGGACCGGATCGCGCGCCTGTTGCGATCCGAGGGCCTCGCCGACGTGCTGATCGACATGGGAGAGGTCGCCGCGCTCGGTCGCAAGGCCGACGGTGGCCCCTGGCGTGCCGGCATCGCGGACGGTACCGGCAGGATCGTGCGCGAGGTGCGCCTGGGCGATCGGGCGCTTGCGACCTCGGCGCCGTTGGGGCCCGAGGACGGGCCGGGCAGGCATATCTTCGACCCGCGCGACGGCAGCGCGGCGCCCGCATGGTCGCTTGTCTCCGTCTCGGCGGGGCGGGCGGCGATTGCCGATGGCCTGTCGACCGCCCTGTGCCTGATCGGGCGGGAAGACGCCGTTCACCGGATCGCAAGGGGCTTTCCCGGCGCTCGTGTCGAGGCCCTCCAGCCCCTCGGATAAACGGGCGCGCGATCGTCCCGGTTTCCCCCGCGCGCTTGTCGGCAGGCGCGCGAATGACTGCTGCGTCGAAAAAGTTACTCAAGAGTCACAAAAACCACTCGACATTTTTTTCGGTGAATGGTGAGCTTGTCGCAGTCGGGCTCCGAATGGCCATGTTCCCACGCGGAACGGGCCATTTCATCGGAGGAGCGGGGGACGATGTCACGCTGGGCGAACGCAGTACCGGATCGCGAGACGCAGCTTGAAAACAAGCGCAAGGCGATCATCCGTGAGGCGGCGAAGGTCTTCAACCGGCGCGGCTCGCACGGGACGACGCTCGACGACGTGGCCGAACGCCTGGGTGTGACCAAGGCCGCGCTCTACCGCTATGTCCGCAACAAGAACGACCTGCTCTACGCCTGCCACGAGGAGGCGATGGAGATCGCGCGCGAGTGCATGGACCGCGGCGAGGCCGAGGGGCGCACGGGCCGAGAGAAGATCGAGATCGGCATGAAGGGCTATCTGCGCGAGATGATCGGCGCGATGGGCGTGCCCGTGCTGATCCTCGAGGAGAACACGCTGACCGGCGAACGGGCGCGGCGCATCATCGGTCTGCGCGACGCGTTCGAGGCGCGGATGCGCCGGCTGGTGGAGGAGGGGATCGCCGACGGCTCCATCGCGCAGGTGAACCCGAAGCTGGCGATCTTCATGCTGCTGGGCGCGGTGCATTGGGTGACCAAATGGTACTCGCCCAAGGGGGTCTGGACCGCCGACGACGTTTCCGACGCGCTGATCGAGATGGTGATGCGCGGGCTTTCCGCGGAACCGTCGCCGGAACTGACCGCCCGTATCCATCACACGACGGTACCGTTCAAGCGGCCGAAATAACGAGAACGATCGAGGGAGAGGATGCCCATGGATTTCGACCTGACGCCCGACCAGCAGGCCCTTCAGAACAATGTGCGCGAGTTCGCGCAGGCGGAGATCGCGCCGCGGGCCGAGGCGCTGGACCGTGACGGCGTCTTTCCCACGGATCTCTTCCAGAAGCTGGGCGAACTGGGCGTCATGTCGATCCCGTTCTCGCCCGATTACGGCGGCATGGGGCTCGGCATCACCGAGGCCGTGCTGGCGATCGAGGAGGTGGCGCGCGCCGACCAGTCGCTCGCCGTCTCGGCCATGGTGTCGATGGCGACGGGCCTGACGGTCGCCCGCTTCGGCACCGAAGAGCAGAAGCGGCAATGGCTCCCCGACATCATCTCGGGCAAGAAGATCTGCTCCATCGCCGGGACGGAGCCGGACGCGGGCAGCGACACCGCCGGCTTCAAGACGCGCGCGACGCAGGTGCGCGACGGCGAATGGTCGATCACGGGCGAGAAGGCCTACATCACCAATCCGGGCACGGATATCTCCAGCTTCACGCTGATCCTCGCGGTCTCCAGCCCGAAGGAGGAGGCGCGCAAGCAGTTCACGCTCTTCCTCGTGCCGAACGACACGCCCGGCTACACGCGCGGCGAGAAGTACCGGAAGATGGGCTGGCGGTCCTCGGACACGCGCCCGCTCTATCTCGACGATTGCCGCCTGCCGTCGAGCGCCATCGTCGGCCAGCCGCACGGCGGGCGCTTCGTGCTGCACAAGGGTTACCAGGCCGCGCGCCTCTTCCTCGCGGCGTGCTCGCTGGGCCTCGCGCAGGCGAGCCTCGACCACTCCATCGCCTACGCGAAGGAGCGGCAGGCGTTCGGCGGCTCCATCGGCAAGCTGCAGCTGATCCAGGAGATGATCGCCAAGATGGCGCTGAAGGTGGACAGCGCGCGCCTCGTCACCTACCGCGCCGCGTGGTCGGTAGACGCGGGCCGCGACGACCTGAAGGCACTCTCCATGGCCAAGCTGCATGCGACCGAGACGGGCTCGGAGGTCGCCAACATGGCGATCCAGGTGCACGGAGGCTGGGGCTTCATGGACGATTGCCCGGTGTCCCGCTACCTGCGCGACAACCGCATCTGCACCATCGGGGACGGCAGTTCGCAGATCCAGACCCTGCTGATCGCGCGGGAGTGCGGTCTGGATGTGACGTTCCAGTAGCGTACTGGAAACAAAGAGAAAAACGACAAGGCGGCGGGCCGTGAATCCGCTGCGAACGGGAGGAGTGTGTCCATGGTCGGGAAACCGGCGGACGCGGGCGCCGTGCTGGAAGCGGACGACCTCTGCCTGCGCTTCGGGGCGGTGGAGGCCCTGAAGTCCGTCTCGCTGACGGTCCTGCCGCGCCAGATCCACGCGGTGATCGGGCCGAACGGCGCGGGCAAGTCGAGCCTGCTCAACTGCCTGTCGGGCTTCTACCGGCCGCAGTCGGGCGCGGTGCGCTTCATGGGCGAGGACATCTCCACGCTCGCCCCGCACCGGCGCGCGGGCCTCGGCATCAGCCGGACGTTCCAGGGCATCCAGACCTATCCGTCCATGACCGCGCGGGAAAACATCCTGAGCGGGTTCCACAACCGCATGAAGGGGGGGCTCTTCCGCGCGCTGCTCTACTGGGGCCCGGCGCGGAAGGAGGAGGAGGCGTTCGCCGCGAAGGCCGAGGACATCATCGAGTTCCTGGAGCTTGAGCAGGAACGCCATCATCCCGTGGGCGACATGTCCTATGGCATGCGCAAGCGGGTCGACCTCGGCCGGGCGCTCGCGCTCGATCCGCGCATCCTCATCATGGACGAGCCGATGGCCGGCATGAGCCCGGAGGAGAAGGGCGACCTCGCGCGCTTCATCCTCGACATCCGCGACGGGCTCGATATCCCCATCGTGCTGGTCGAGCACGACATGGAGGTGGTCATGGACATCTCCGACCGCGTGACCGTGATCGACTTCGGCCAGGTGATCGCCAGCGGCACGCCCGACGAGGTGCGCGCGAACCCCGCGGTCATCGCAGCCTATCTCGGGGGGGAAGCGGCATGACGGCCCCGGTCCGCACCATGCGCGCCGAACCGGTGGCGACGCCGCGCCAGTCGAACGGGCGCACGCTGCCGCAGCTTCTGTCCGACAACGCCCGGGAGTTCGGCGCGAAGCCCGCCGTGGTGTCGAAGCGGGCCGGGATCTGGCGGCCCAAGACCTGGGCGCAGATCCTGGACGAGGTGCGCGTCTGCGCGCGCGGTCTTTCGGCGGAAGGGCTCCAGCGCGGCGAGGTGCTGGCCTTCATCTCCGAGAACATCGAGGAGCAGTTCATCCTCGAACTTGCCGCGCAGGCGATCGGCGCCATCGCGGTCAGCGTCTACCCGGACGCGACGCCGGACGAACTGGCCTATGTGCTCACCCATTCCGGCGCCGCGATGGTGATGGGCGAGGACCAGGAGCAGGTCGACAAGATCCTCGCCTGCCTCGATCAGGCGCCGGGCCTGCGCCGCATCCTCTACGTCGACGGGCGCGGTCTCTGGGACTATGCGGAGGAGCGTCTCCTCTCGCTCGACGCCTTGCGCAAGGTGGGTGAGGGCTTCCACAGCGACGCATGGGCCGACGCGCAGATCGCCGAGGGAAAACAGGGCGATGTCGCGGTCTATTGCTATACGTCCGGAACGACGGGCCGGCCCAAGGCGGCGATGCTGAGCCACGCCTTCATCCTCGACAACGCGCACCGGCTGATGGGCGCGCTCGACGTCAAGCCGGGGGGCAATTATCTCTCCTACATCTCGCCTGCGTGGGCGGCGGAGCAGTTCTTCGGCATCGCGCTGCCGCTGCTCGCGCCCATGGTCGTGCACTTCGCCGA
>JAJLJT010000164.1:0-4194 GCA_033844555.1 Alphaproteobacteria bacterium
GCGATGGACACGCTCGCCCCCGCGGTGACGGAGAGCGCGGCGCGCACCCCTTGCGTCCCGCCGACCGCGACCACGAGGCCGACGACCGGTCCCGGCACCATGACCAGCAGGCCGACGGTCAGCAGATAGGTCAGGTAAAGCTCGACGCTCATCGCCTTATCCCCCGGAGCGCATCCCGACCGGAAGAGCGATCACCGGCGCGGCGGTCCATATAAGCTTTATCGCATGCGAACATCGCACGACATGCCTGTCGCCGGGCCGCGGAATTCGGGAAAGCCAGCCATGCACGCACCTCCCCTGGGTTGTGCAAGAATCGCATTCACTCAACGCTTGCATTTTCTTAGAAACTGTCTAAACATCTCTGCATCGAAAGCGGCGCAGGGCTCTCCGCACGCATACGCCCCGCCGCCGCGCTTCAGGGAGAACCCTTCTCCCCGGCACTCTCTCCCCGGGGCTTGTGACGCCCCCCGCGCGCCAAGGCGCCGCGCGGGGGCTGGTTGTGCCGCTGCTCACGTTCCCGCAGGCGGCGCGCGGTCGGGGTAGCTCGCGGCCATGCCGGCGCGCACGTCCTGCTGGATCCCGTATTGCGGGAAGGGATAGCGGAAGCCGTTCTTGGCCAGCGCCTCCATGCCCTCGACGGCCTTTGCGAGATACTCGGGCGGCGAGGCCATCAGCATCTCGTCGTCGAGGACGCCGCCGTAGCGCCGCTCGGCAAAGCAGGGAATGGACAGCGACGGCTCCCGCTTGCTGAGCGCGCGGCCCCAGCTGTCGGCGCAGGCGCTCTCGCCCACGACGCCCCAGTTGAAGTTGCGGTAGCCCGACCATTGCATCCCGTTGATGAGGTACATCATCGCGCCGGGAGTTGCGTAGAACAGCACGATGTCCGGCGGGTCGAGCCGCCCGCTGGCGACGGGCGAGACGGCCAGCGCCTCGTATTGCCCGTCGGGAACGCAGTGCATCGCGGCCTGGTGGGCGGTCGCGTCCTCCACCGTCTCGAACCACACGCCCTTCATGTGCTTGCCGGAGCGCCATTCGTCGGTCTTGGCGTTGCCGAGGCCCACGACCGCGCGGCATTGCGCGCCCACGAGGTCGTCCGCCGTGATCCCCACGGTCCAGCCGAGACGGGACGCCTGCGCCACCACCTGGTCGAGCGTGTGCACGGATTTGGGCCGGCGGATGCGGGGGATCGCCTCCATCTCGGCGCGATCCTCGAACAGCTTCATGCCGAAGGGGATGGAGCGCAGCTTCAGAAGCCGCTCCAGATCCTGGGCGAGCTTGCGGATGTCGATGGTCACCTGGCCCTTGCCTCCCACGTCTGACGGGCGGTTGTCCCGCCCCTGTCCTGTGTCGGCGGCAAGCCTAGCGCGCGGGGCCGCGGTTCTCCAATCCCCCGATGGAGTATGCCCCCCGCGCGGCTGACATGCGGACCGCGCGGGGAGCGGGGCGAGCGCGCTCAGAAGCGCAGGTTGAGGCGGATATAGGCCGACCGGCCCGCCTCGTTCACCTGCACCTCGGTCGGGTCGAGGATGTTCGACCGGCTGAGGTGGTTGGCGTACTTGGCGTCGAGCACATTGGTCACGCCCGCCTGAAGCTCGGCATTCGGCGTCAGCGCATAGCTGCCGAAGAGGTCGAGCGTGGCGTAGCCCGGCGTCTCGCGCACGTCGCGGGCGGGGTCGATCCGGCCCTGCCGCAGCGCCCAGTTGACCCGCGCGCCCGCTTCCCACGCGCCCGCGCCCACGCCGTCGCCGTAGGAGGCCTGGAGCGTGCCGCTGGCCGGCGGGATCTGGGCGAGCGCGCGCCCATCGGTCTCGTTCTCGCCCCAGGTGAAGGCGACATTGCCCGAGAGCGTCAGGCCACCCCGGCGCCACGCGCCCGACATCTCGACGCCCGCGAGCAGCGCGTCGACATTGCGGTAGGTGGTGGCGCCCGGCACGGTGAAGGCGTCGCGCAGGATGAAGTCGTCGACCTTGTCCACGAAGACCACGCCGCCCAGCGTCAGGTCGCTGCGCCCGTATTCGAACCCGACGTCGGCCTGATGGTGCTTCTCGGGTTCGATGTCCGGGTTGCCGGTCCAGTCCATGCGCGCCATCGCACGCTCGGTCGCGTCCGCCGTCCGGACCGAGCGCGAGAGCCCGGCGAAGAGCGTCAGCGTCGGCGTCAGGTCATGCTCGAAGCGCAGCAGGCCGCCCACATTGTTCTCCGTCCGGTCGGAGCTGAAATCGGTGCCGTAGCGCATGAGGTAGAGGTCGTTCGGCGTCTGCCCGGCGGCGAGTGCGGGCGCCCGGTCCGCCTTGCCGGCCGAGGCCGTGACGCGGTCGAAGCGCAGGCCGACCTTGGCGCGGGTGAAGTCGGCGATCTCCGTCTCGCCCTCCGCGAACACGCCGATCTGGCGGATGGTCACGTCGGGCCACATGAACCAGCGGGTGCGGCTCGGGTCCGTGATGAGCGCAAGCGGTCCCATGAACATCGCCGCGTCGCGGTTGTTCGACTGCAGGTCCGCGCCGACCACGAGGTCGATGCCGCCGGTATAGAAGCTGGCCGCCAGCCGCCCGCCGATCGTGTCGGATTCCGACGGCGTCCGCATCGGCATGCCAGGCGGCGTGCGCAGCGAGAAATTGTCCATCACGTGATCGACGGTGCTGAAATAGGCCGACGCCTCGATCTCCTTCAGAGCGTCGCCGCCGATCTCGAACCGCCCGCGCGCGCGATAGACGGTGGCGCGGTCGTAGGGGCTGTCCATGCCAGCACCTGGGAAGAGCGCGTCGGTCGTGCGCTCCCGGTCCATGCTGAGCGCAATCTCGCCCCATTCGCGCACGAGGCCGCCCTCCGCGCTCCAGCCGCGCGTCTCGTAGGCGGTGTTCACCTCGTTGCCGTCGCCGTCCTCGTAATTGCCGGCGTTGCGGTAGCCGCCGGACGCCTTGGCGTAGAAGCCGAGCCCCAGGTCGGCCGCCGCCGTCGCCTCGGCCTCCTTCGTCGAGGAATTGGCGACGAAGCCCGCGAGCGCGTCGAGGCGGAAGCGCTGGCCCTCGGCGAAGCGCGGCGCGTCGCGTTCCAGCACGATGGTGCCGCCCGAGCCGCCGGGACCGCGCGTCACGGTCTGGTAGCCCCGCTCGATGATGATGCGGTCGGCCTTGCCGAGCGCGCTCGTGGAGGTCGGCGGGTCCATCCGGTTCGGGCACGCGCCGAAGGTGAAGGCGCCGGCGTCGATCACGTTGAGCTGGTTCTGCTGCAGCCCGCGGATGACGGGCTCGAGCCCGTGCCCGCCCATGCGGCCGGCGTTGACGCCCGGAACCGAGCGCAGGAATTCGGCGGTATCGGACGCGGGTGCGCGCGAGGGCGTCTTCGGGCTGACCGCCTCGGTCGAGGGGTCGACGGCCGTGCTGGCCTGCCCCGTTCCGCGGATCACGATCCGCTCCACATTGGGGTTGCTGCCCTGCGCCAGCGCAGGCGTGAGGAGGACGAGCGGCGACGCGGCAAGCAGCGCCAGCCCGCGGGCGCGCACGGCGGCGCGCGCGAGAGTGAACTCGGTCATGGTCTGAGTTTCCTTGTTTCGACTGGTCCTTGGGCGGGATCAGGCGAAACGCGGAGGGGCCCTCGGCGCGTGAAGATGCACCGCGCGGACCTGCGCGGGCGTATCGGCCACGGTAACGGAGGCGAGCCGGGTCGCCGGAAACTCGGCGCGCTGCGGCAAGGCGTCGTACGCGGCCACCGGAAGAAGCGGCGCGAAGCAGGGACAGGCGATCTCGGCAGGCGGGGGATCGGCGGCCGGCTCCCCCGTTTCCGCCAGCACCCAGACGATGCGGTCGCCGGCGCACAGGGGAATGTAGCCGTCCCGCTCCGGCCCGGCGAGCGCGATGGCGGGGCCGATGACAGCCTTGAACAGGAACAGGAAAACGAGAACGAGCGCCGCGCGCGCCCTGCGCGTGCGTCCCGAACCTCCCCTGCCTCTGACGTCAACGCAACTGGTCATGTGCCAAAGGAAAACATATTCCCGCCCCCGGATACAATCCGATCCTTAACATCCGGAGACACGCGCGGCACATGGCGCGCGTTGACGCAGGGCAGGCTCCGCCGTGCGCTCAGGCGCGGCCGGATTGGGGGGAGCGGCGGGCGGCGCCCTCCATCGCGTCGAGGGCGTCGTCCAGAAGCTCGCGGGCAAGCCGCGCGGTCACCGGCTGCGGCGCGTGGATCATC
>JAJLJT010000165.1:0-2370 GCA_033844555.1 Alphaproteobacteria bacterium
GCCTGATCACGCCGCCGGTGGGCCTCAATTGCTATGTCGTGCACGGGGTCCGGCCGGACATTCCGCTGGAGCAGGTGTTCCGGGGCGTCGCGCCCTTCCTTGTGGGCGAGGTGGTGATCGTCGCGATCCTCGTCCTGTTCCCCGAGGTCGTGCTGTTCCTGCCCGACACGATGATGAACTGAGCCCGCCGGAGGGCCCGCGCAGCGCCCGCCCGCTCAGGTCCGGGCGCGGGCGGCGAACAGCGGCCCGTCGGTGTGGGCGAGGACCACGATCTCGACGGGGGCGTCGAGGGGGATGGGGCCGCCGTCCTCCACCAGCGCGCAGCAGATGCGCAACCCCTCTTCCAGATCGACGATGCCGACATGGATCGGGGCCTGGTCGGCGAAGACCTTGGGCGCGGCATGGATCACGGTGCGGGAATAGAGCGTGCCCCGGCCCGACAGCGCCTCCCACGCGTGCGCCTTCGACCAGCAGTGCGGGCAGAAGGGCTTGGGCGGGAAGGTGAAGCGGTTGCAGTCGGCGCACTTCGTCGTCTGGAAGCGGCCCTCCGCCAGCGCATCCCAGAACACGCGGGTCAGCTCGGTCGGGCGGGGCGGCCAGGCGCGGGCACGGTCGACGCGCAGGATCTCGCAGGTCATCGGACGGCCTCCAGGATGTGGACGAGGGCGGCGTTGTAATTGCCAAGCTCCGCGCTGGTCGCGCCGATGGCGGCGTCCTTCACCTGGCGGTCCCCGGCGCGTCCCATCAGCTGCTCGAACGCCTCGACCGTGTTGTAGAGCGGCGTGACATAGGCCGGGTGGCCGCGCGACATCAGGCTGCCGGAGGTGGAGACGGGGATGCGCCCGCCGAGCGCGGTCTGCCCCTCCGCCGCCTGCCGCCCGCCCTGGCCGCGGGGCACGAGGCCCATCGCCTCGGTCGCCAGCACCTCGACGATGGTGCAGGGGGCGTAAAGCTCGGCGAAGGCGAGGTCGGAAGGCCCGACGCCCGCCATGTCGTAGGCGGTGCGGCTCGCAGCCCGGAGCGCGCCGAGCGCGATCATGTCGTTCGGCTGCTCGCTGATCTGGTGCGCGCCCTCGTGGTGGAAGCCGCGCCCGCGCACGCGCACGTAGGGCTGGCCGGTGGCGCGCGCGACATCTTCCGATGCGACGACGATGCAGACCGCGCCGTCGCCGCGCGGCGGCACCTCGTAGAGGCCCAGCGGCTCGACGATGGGGCGCTGCGCCAGCACCTCCTCCAGCGTGATCGGGTCGCGGTACTGGGCAAGCGGGTTCAGCGCGGCGTGGGCGCGGTTCTTCACCGCCACGCTCGCCAGTTCCGCGCGCGAGGAGTTGTGCTCATGGATGTAGCGCATGGCGTCCATGGCGTACCAGGCGATGGGCGTGAGACCGAAGGGCACGTGGAAATCGACGTCGCCGGTCGCGCGCATGGAGGAATTCATGTGCTCGCCCGACGGCGTCGCGCTCTCGAAATTCACGCCGAGGGCAAGGGCGACGCGGGAGCGCCCGCTCTCCACGTCGCGGATCGCCTGTTCGAGCGCGATGCCGCCGGTCATGCCGTTGCCCAGCACCTCCATGACCGAGCCGTCGCAAGGCAGGCGGAGATAGTGCGCCATGAAGGTCGAGAAGTATTTCTGCAGCGTGTAGGGGCGGCACTGCGCGAGGATCAGGCTGTTGACGTCGTCCTTGGCCACACCGGCTTGCGCGATGGCGTCGACGACGAGGCCGCCCAGCAGCTCGTGCTCCAGCACGTGCACGTCGGCGCCGGGCTTCGACTGGAACTTCCCGACGGACGTCGCCGCCACGCCGAGGATCGCCACCGGTTGCGTCATGTTCCGACCGTCTCCCCCTTGCTCGCGGCGGCGCGCCTTTCCAACGCGCGCGCTCTGGTGTAGAATGAATGATCATTCAGCAGGGTGGCGCTGTCAACACGGCAGGACCGGCAGAAGGAATGGCGCGGCGGCGGAGCGGTCCGGGCAGGTGCCGGAAAGGCGCACGGACGCAAGGGCGAATTGACTGTCGGTTCAGTGTGCAGCGCGGTATATTGAGCCCGAGTCGGTTGCGCCGGACGCGGCAGTGTCGCAGGGTGCGCCGCCGCACGGGGCGTGCGGGCAGAGGAAACGAGGGAGCGGGCGGGGCAACATGGCCGGTGTCGGGACTTTGAAGCAGGAGCGCGCGGGGAATGCCGACGCCGGGATCGACCGGCGCCAGCAATTCGTCGACGCGGCCACGCACCTGTTCTCGCGGCACGGCTATCACGAAACGACCGTCAAGGAAGTGGCGCAGTACGCGGGCGTCAGTCCCGGCCTGATCTACAATTACGTGAAGGACAAGGAGGAGTTGCTGCTGCTGGCGCTCGTCGGCGTCCTCGACA
>JAJLJT010000166.1:0-23714 GCA_033844555.1 Alphaproteobacteria bacterium
CCGCGGTTCCCTGCTCCAGCCACGGGAAGCTCTGCTTGCGCTTCGCCTCGAACCCGTCGATGGCGTCGCCCTTCTGCAGGGTGAGGCCGATGTCGTCGAGGCCGTTCAGCAGGCAATGCTTGCGGAAGGGGTCCACCTCGAACGCGATCGTGCCGCCGTCGGGGCCCCGGATCGTCTGGCTCTCGAGGTCGACGGTGATCGTGGCGTTGGAGCCGCGCTCGGCGTCTTCCATCAGCTTGTCCACCTGCTCCTGCGGCAGCTTGATCGGCAGGATGCCGTTCTTGAAGCAGTTGTTGTAGAAGATGTCGGCGAAGGACGGGGCGACGATGCAGCGGATGCCGAAGTCGAGCAGCGCCCAGGGCGCGTGCTCCCGGCTCGACCCGCAACCGAAGTTCGCGCCGGCCACGAGGATCTGCGCGTTGCGGTAGGCGGGCTTGTTCAGCACGAAGTCCGGCTTCTCTGCACCGGACTCTTCATAGCGCATCTCGTCGAACAGGTTCTTGCCGAGGCCCGTGCGCTTGATCGTCTTCAGGAACTGCTTCGGGATGATCATGTCGGTGTCGACATTGATCATCGGCAGCGGCGCGGCGACACCGGTCAGCTTGGTGAACTTGTCCATCGGACGGCCCCTCTCCTCATGGCGGTTTTGCCGGGTTTCTTAACCCATGCCCGCGCGGGGGCCAAGAGAGCGCGTGCACGCGGCAGGTCTTCGCATCTTGCCGGTCTGCTCCCGGCGGCCCGCAGGGGCTCAGCGGCCCTGGACGTCGATGTCGAGCACGGTGAAACGGCTCCCCTCCGGATCGGCGCCGAACATCATGCGGTAGTGGCCGGGTCCGACCTGCTCCAGCACGGCGACCTCGTTGCGCGACGCGCTCTCCCCATAAGCGGTGAGGCGCGCGGCGCCGGGATCGGACTTCGCGCCGAGATAGACGCGCGAGAACTCCGTCTCGGCATAGAGCCAGCCCGCCGTGCGCCAGCTTCCCGTCAGCTTCTCGAAGGTGATGCCGTCCGCCGTCTCGGCGATGCGGCATGTGAACCAGCCATGGATCTTCAGATCCTCGCGGTGGCCGGGCGTGGCGGCCAGCGTGATCGTGCGGCAGGGGTAAGTGCCGGGAAGCGCGGCCACGTCGAGCGGTTGCGCAGGGCTGTCGAGCAGCGCGCGCAGCGTCTCCAGCTCGTCCATCTGGCCATAGGATTCCGCCAGCTCCCGGGCGCGGTCGCGCACCTGAGGAATGGCGATGAAACGCGCCTCGTCGCGCTCGGCTATGACAGCCTGCCATTGTTGAAAGGGCGCCTGCTGCGCGGCGGCGGACACGGTGGCCAGCAGGAGCGCGGCAATGAGGGACAGGGAGGCGAACGCACGCATGGCCGGTTCTCCGGGGCTCGGTCGGCACCGCCCGGACAGCACCTCAGCCGGGCGTTCCGATCAGATAGGTGGAGATCAGATGATAGAGGAGCCAGGCGAGCACGACGAGTCCCGCGGTACGCCCGATGCGCTTGCCCCAGATGGCTGCGGGGTCCGTCGCCTCGTCGGGCGGGCCGCCGGCGGCGCGTTCGGTATGGCCGGTGAGGCCGCCGCCCTCGCCTGCCACGCGTTTCAGGGCGCGGGCGGCTTCATCCTCGCGGTCGTGGCGGCGGTCGTCGCGTCCGGTGGCCATGCGTCTCACTCCGCAGGCAAGGCCGGGGCGCGGACGTCCGCGCCCCGTTCCGTCTGAGGCCCAAGCCCTGACCCAAGCCTTGGGCCAAACTCAGCCGAGGTCGCGGACGTCGGCGAGCGTGCCCTTGATGGCGGCCGCGGCCGCCATGGCCGGGCTCATCAGGTGGGTACGGCCGCCGCGGCCCTGGCGTCCCTCGAAATTGCGGTTGGAGGTGGAGGCGCAACGCTCCCCCGGCTCCAGCCGGTCGGCGTTCATGGCGAGGCACATGGAGCAGCCCGGCTCCCGCCACTCGAAGCCCGCGTCGAGGAAGATGCGGTCGAGACCCTCCTCCTCCGCCTGCGCCTTCACGAGGCCCGAGCCCGGCACCACCATCGCGCCGACGTGGGAGGCGACCTTGCGGCCCTTCACGACGTCGGCAGCGGCACGCAGATCCTCGATCCGGCCGTTCGTGCAGGAGCCGATGAACACGCGGTCGATCTTCACCTCGGTCAGCGGCGTGCCGGCCGTGAGTCCCATGTAGGCGAGCGCACGTTCCGCAGCGGCGCGCTTGCCCGCGTCGGCGAGGTCGGCCGGGTTCGGCACGGACGCGGTGATCGGCAACACCTGCTCCGGGCTCGTGCCCCAGGTCACGGTCGGCGCGATGTCGGCGGCGTCGATCTCGACCACCGTGTCGAAGTGCGCGTCCGGGTCCGACTTCAGCGTCGACCACCAGGCCATGGCCGCTTCCCACGCAGCGCCCTTGGGTGCGCGCGGGCGGCCCTTCAGATAGTCGAAGGTGGTGGCATCCGGCGCGATCAGGCCGGCGCGGGCGCCCGCCTCGATCGACATGTTGCAGACCGTCATGCGGCCTTCCATGGTGAGGCCGGTGATGGCCGAGCCCATGTATTCGATGACGTGGCCGGTGCCGCCCGCCGTGCCGATGCGGCCGATGATGGCGAGCGCGATGTCCTTCGCGGTGACGCCCGGGGCGAGCTTACCCTCGACCTTCACGGCGAGGTTCCTGGCCTTCGACTGGACGAGCGTCTGGGTGGCGAGCACGTGCTCGACCTCCGACGTCCCGATGCCATGGGCCAGCGCGCCGAACGCACCGTGCGTGGAGGTGTGGCTGTCGCCGCAGACGATGGTCATGCCGGGCAGGGTCAGGCCCTGCTCCGGCCCGATGATGTGGACGATGCCCTGGCGGATGTCGTCCATGCCGAAATACTCGACGCCGAAGTCGGCGGCGTTCTTTTCCAGCGTCTCGACCTGGATGCGGGATTCCGGGTCGGCGATGCCCTTGGACCGGTCGGTCGTCGGCACATTGTGGTCGGCCACGGCGACCGTCGCCTCGGGCAGGCGGACCTTGCGCCCGGCCATGCGGAGGCCTTCGAAGGCTTGCGGGCTCGTCACCTCGTGGACGAGATGGCGGTCGATGTAGAGGAGCGAGGTCCCGTCGTCCTGCACGTCGACGAGATGCGCGTCCCAGATCTTGTCGTAGAGTGTCCGCCCGGCCATTGGTCCTGTCCTGCTCTTCCTGTGCCGCCCTGCCCGCGCCGTGAACATGCGCGAGGCCCCGGACGCATCCGCCCGGGGCCCCTTGTCAAACCGCAATCCGCGCGCCCGGTCAAGCGGGCCCGCGGCATGGGTCTCATTCCTCGGCGGCGGCCTCCGGCGCGGAGGTGATGTCCTCGTAGGTCGTCGCCTCGCCCTTGCGGCCCGTGGTCCGCTCGGCGATACGGGCCGACTTGCCGGTGCGGCCGCGCAGGTAATAGAGCTTCGCGCGGCGCACCTTGCCGCGGCGCACCAGCTCGATGGAGTCGAGCATGGGCGAGAACAGCGGGAACACGCGCTCCACGCCCTCGCCGTAGGACACCTTGCGCACCGTGAACGACTCGTTGTAGCCGCCGCCCTGGCGCGCGATGCAGACGCCCTCGAACGCCTGGACGCGGGTCCGCTCGCCTTCCGTCACGCGGACGTTGACGCGCACCGTGTCGCCGGGGCCGAAGTCCGGGAACGTCTTGCCGCTCGCCAGACGGGCCACTTCTTCCTTCTCGATCTGCTCGATGATGTTCATCGGTCCGTTCCTTCCGTCGTCCGGCGGGCCGCGCCGCCCGTACGCTCAAGATAATCCGTCCACAGGTCGGGCCGCCGGGCCCGGGTAATCTCTTCCGCCTTCGCGTGCCGCCACGCCGCGATATTGGCGTGATGTCCGCTCGTCAAGACCTCGGGGATGGGGCGGCCGTCCCACACCTGAGGCCTCGTATAGTGAGGATGCTCCAGCAGGCCATCCTCGAAACTCTCGTGCGCGAGGCTCTCCGCCTCGCCCAGGACACCCGGCAAGAGCCGGGCGCATGCCTCGATCACGGCCATGGCCGCAACCTCGCCGCCCGCGAGCACCGCATCGAAGAGGCTCACCTCCTCGATCCCGCGCGCTTCGAGCACGCGCTCGTCCACGCCCTCGAACCGGCCGCAGACGAGGATCACCCCCGGCTCCGCCACCCAGTCGCGCGCGAGGTCCTGGTCGAACCGCCGCCCGCGCGGGCTGAGCAGGACACGCCGCCGTCCCTGCCGGGGCACCGCATCGACCGCGGCCGCCAGAACGTCGGGCCGCATGACCATGCCGGGCCCCCCGCCGGCCGGAGTGTCGTCCACGGAGCGGTGCTTATCGCGCGAAAAGGCGCGAATGTCCACCGTTTCCAGCAGCCATTTTCCGGCCGCCCGCCCCTTGCCGACAACGCCGGCGCCGAGCGGACCGGGAAACGCCTCCGGGTAGAGGGTCAGCACGCTGGCGCGCCAGGGCGCGGTCATCGCGGCGTCTCCCCCCGCTCCTCTTCCTGCCCGTCTTCGGGCCCCTCTTCCGTGCCCTCACCCGCGCCGGGGGCAAGCTCCCCGATCGCGGCGAGCACCACGCGCCCCTCGGCGATCCGCACTTCCGGCACCGCCTCGTGCGTGAAGGGCACCATCAGCGTCGTGCGCCGTCCGGGCACGAACAGCTCCAGCATGTCGCCCGCGCCGAAATCGTGCACGGCGCGGATGCTGCCGACCTCTTCCCCCGTTTCCAGGACCGCCGCGAGCCCGATCAGGTCCGCGTGGTAGAAGGTGTCGGCGTCCTCCGTCTCCGGCAGGACCGCGCGGGGAACGTAGAGATCGCCCTTGCCGAGCGCCTCCGCCGCCGTGCGGTCGCCGACCCCTTCGAGCCGGGCCACGAAGCCGTCGCCCGCGGGCCGCAAGCCCGCGATCGTCAGCGTGCGCCCCGTCCGTCCGAGCCGGAGGGGGCCGTAGGCCGCGATGTCCTCCGGCACCTCCGTGAAGGACTTGAGCCGCACCTCGCCCCTCAGCCCGTGCGGGCCGGCAAGGCGTCCGACGCAGACGAGATCCTCCTCGCGGGCGTCCGGTCCCTTGGGGGCGCGGGGGGTGCGGGGCATGGCTCAGGCACCGGCAGCGGCGGAGATCACGCCTCCGCCGCGGGCTCCTCGGCGGGCGCCTCTTCCGCAGCCGGCTCCTCGGCCGGGGCAGCGGCCGCCGCCGCGGCCTCTTCCTCGCGCTGGCGGCGCATCTCGGCGCGCTCCTCGGCCTTCTTGCCGGGCTTCGCCTTGTTCGGGTTGCTGCGGGTCTTGGCCTTCACCACGCCCGCGTCCTCGAGGAAGCGCGCCACGCGGTCGGTCGGCGTCGCGCCCTTCGCCATCCACTCCTTCGCCTTCTCGACGTCGAGGACGAGGCGGGTTTCGGACTCGCGCGGGAGGATCGGGTTGTAGGTGCCGATCTTCTCGATGAAGCGGCCGTCGCGCGGGTTGCGGCTGTCGGTCACGACGATGCGGTAGAACGGGCGCTTCTTCGCGCCGCCGCGGGAGAGGCGGATCTTCAGTGCCATGTGTCAGGTCCTTTCGCTTGGAAATCCAGGTCTCGTGTTTCGGGTGTCACTTCTTCTTCGGGGCGCCGGGGAAGCCCGGCGGAAGCTTCGGGCCGCCGGGACCGCCGAGGCCCGGGAAGCCGGGAGGGAGCTTGCCGGGGGCACCGGGGAGCCCGCCCGGAAGGCCGCCGCCCGGCAGCTTCTTCATCAGGTCGGGCGGGATCTGCGAGGGGTCGGGCATCCCGCCGCCGCCGCGGCCGAACATGCCGCCCAGCATGCCGCCAAGGCCGCCGCCGCGTTTGCCCTGCTTGCCCATCATCTTCATCATGTCCGCCATCTGGCGGTGCATCTTGAGGACGCGGTTGACGTCCTGCACCTCGACGCCGGCGCCGCGCGCGATGCGCTTCTTGCGCGAGGCGTTGAGCAGCTTGGGATTGCGCCGCTCGTCCCGCGTCATGGAGGAGATGACCGCCTCCTGCCGCTTGATCACGCGGTCGTCGAGGTTCGCGCCCTCGAGCTGGCCCTTCAGCTTCTGCACGCCGGGCAGCATGCCGAGGATGCCCTTCATGCCGCCGAGGTTGCGCATCTGGCGCATCTGCTCGGCCATGTCGTCCAGGTCGAAGCCGCCCGACTTGAACTTCTTGAGCATGCGCTCGGCGTCTTCGGCCTTGACCGTCTCGGACGCGCGCTCGACCAGGCTGACGATGTCGCCCATGCCGAGGATGCGGCCCGCGATCCGCTTGGGCTGGAAGTCCTCCAGCGCGTCCAGCTTCTCGCCCGTGCCGATCAGCTTGATCGGGCAGCCGGTGACCGCGCGCATGGACAGCGCCGCGCCGCCGCGCCCGTCGCCGTCCATCCGGGTCAGCACGATGCCGGTGAGGGAAACCCGCTCGTTGAAGAGGCGCGCGGTGTTGACCGCGTCCTGGCCGGTCAGGCTGTCGGCGACCAGCAGCGTCTCGCGCGGGGAGACCGCGTCGCGCACCGCCGCGACCTCGGCCATCAGCGCCTCGTCCACCGCCATGCGGCCGGCGGTGTCGAGCATCACGACGTCGTAGCCCTGCAGCCGGCCCGCCTGCATCGCGCGCTTGGCGATGTCGACGGCGGTCTGGCCCGCGACGATGGGCAGCGTGGCGACGCCCGCCTGCTCGCCGAGGATCTTCAGCTGCTCCATCGCGGCCGGGCGGCGGGTGTCGAGCGAGGCCATCAGGACCCGCTTCTTGCCCTTGTCCTGCAGGCGGCGCGCGATCTTGGCGGTCGAGGTCGTCTTGCCCGAGCCCTGGAGGCCGACCATCAGCACCGGCACGGGCGGCGCCGCGTCCACGTCGAGGCCGCCCTGCGCCTCCTCGCCGCCCAGCGTCTCGACGAGTTCGTCATGGACGATCTTGACGACCATCTGGCCGGGCGTGACGGAGCGCAGCACCTCCTGCCCGACGGCCTTGGCCTTCACGCGCTCGATGAAGTCCTTGGCGACGGGCAGCGCCACGTCGGCGTCGAGCAGGGCGAGGCGCACCTCGCGCATGGCGGCGGAAACGTCGGACTCGCTCAGCGCGCCGCGGCCCTTCAGCCGGTCGAGCACGGAGGAGAGGCGTTCGCTCAGGCTTTCGAACATGAGGTTCCCTTCACCCTTGTCCCAAACCGTTCGACGGCCCAATCCGTCAACCACCACCACATGGGGTGCGCAAACCACCCCGCCAAACGCCAAACACCTATCGCGCCGGCGGGCGAAACCTCGCTGACCGGCGGCGATCCCCCCGAAATGGCGGGACCGATGGAAGACAGACGCTTCCGGAATGACCGGGGACGTTTAGCCGACGCCCCCGGCCGGGTCAAGAAAATGCGGAATGCGGGCCCTCACCGGCCCTGCATCAGGCGCAGCGGGCTGTACTCGATGACCGTCTCGCCGCGCTGGTTGACGATGCGGTTCTTCGTGCGCACGAGGCCGCGGTTGCCCTTGGACGCCGCGCGGGCTTCCGTCACCTCGATCTCGACGTGGACCGTGTCGCCGACGACCGTGGGGGCCTTCACGTCCATGTCCGTGTGCAGGAAGGCAAGGCCCGTCGCCTGGCCCATGCCGGTCAGCACCAGCCCCTCGGCGATGGCGTAGATGAAGGCGCCCGGCACCACGCGGCCCTTGATCGCGGAGTGGGACTTGCGGAACTCCTCGTTGGTGAACAGCACCTCGACCATGCCGGTGCAATTGATGAAGGAGACGAGGTCCGCCTCGGTGATCGTCCGCCCGAAGGTGCGGAAGCGCATCCCCGGCTTCAGCTCGTTCCAGTAATAGCCTTCGCCCAGCAGCTTCGGTTCGTCGGTCATGGGTGTCTCTCCATCTTGGGGGTTTCAGCCGGTGCGCTCGCTGATCAGCTTGCCCGGGTTCATCAGGTTCAGCGGGTCGAGCGCCTGCTTGACCGCGCGCATGAGGTCCTGCTCGACCTCCGACTTGTAGTGCTCGTTCTCCGCAAGGCGCAGACGGCCGATGCCGTGCTCGGCGCTGATCGAGCCGTCGAGGTCGGCGACGATGTCGTGGACGATGCGGTTGACCGCCTCGGTCTCGTCGGCGAAGGCCGCGCCCATCTCGACCGGCCCGATCGGGTTGTAGTGGATGTTGCCGTCGCCCACGTGGCCGAAGGCGCACAGCCGGATGCCCGGATAGGCCTTCGTCAGGGCGGCGTCGGCGCGTTCGATGAACTCCGCGATGCGCGAGAGCGGCACCGAGACGTCGTGCTTGATGCCGGTGCCGGTGCGCTTCTGCACGTCGGCCTGCTCCTCGCGCACACGCCAGAGCCGGTTCGCCTGCTGCTCCGACGTCGCGATCACGGCATCCTGGACGAGGCCCGCCTCGAACGCGCGGGCGAGCGCGGCCTCAAGCGGCGCGCGCAGGGAGCCGGGCGCGCCCTGCCCGTTCAGTTCCGTCAGCACGTACCAGGGATAGACCGCGTCGAGCGGATCCTCGGCCCCCTCCAGCGTCGCCAGCGCATTGTCGTAGCAGGACCGCTGGAGAAGCTCGAACGTCGTGACCTGCTCGCCCGCCTCCTCCCGCAACAGGCCCAGCAGGCGGACCGACGCCGCCGGATCGGTCACCGCGGCCACCGCAACCTGCCGCTCCGTCGGCTTGGGGTAGAGGCGCAGCACCGCCGCCGTGATGATGCCGAGCGTGCCTTCCGCCCCGATGAACATCTGCTTCAGATCGTAGCCCGTGTTGTCCTTGCGCAGGCCGCGCAGACCGTTCCAGACGCGCCCGTCGGGCAGCACGACCTCGAGCCCGAGGACCAGCGCGCGCGCATTGCCGTAGCGCAGCACCTGCACGCCGCCCGCATTGGTCGAGAGGTTGCCGCCGATCCGGCAGGAGCCCTCCGCCCCGAGGCTCAGCGGAAAGAGACGGTTGGCGTCGGACGCGGCCTTCTGGATGTCGGCGAGGATGACCCCCGCCTCCACCGTGATCGTGTCGTTGAGCAAATCGAGGTCGCGGACCTTCCGCATCCGCTCGGTCGTGAGCAGGATTTCCGCGCCGGTATTGCGCGGCAGCCCGCCGCCGGTGAGGCCCGTGTTGCCCGACTGCGGCACGACAGGCACGTTCTCCGCCGCGCAGGCCGCGACGATGGCCGCGACCTCCGCCGTCGAGCCGGGGCGCACGACGAGGGGCGTGCGCGCGTCCCAATGGTCGCGCCAGGCCGTCGTGTAGGCGCCCATCTGCGCCGGGTCGTCGATCCAGTTGCCGGGACCGACGATCTCCTTAAGACGCCCGATCAGCGCATCGGGGACCTGCGCGGGCCGGGGCTTGGAGGACGCAGCGACAGAGGTCATTCTCGGACACCCTTTCCTTGGACTTCAGGATCAGAACAGCCGCCATGACCAGTTTCGACCCGATCGCCGCCGAGCCGAGAACGGGCTTCCAGACGCTGACCGACTATCGCCTGACGGAATGGAGCGAGAACCGCGCGGTCGTGGAGATGGACGCAGGCCCCCAGCACGGGAACCGCAACAACGTCGTTCACGGCGGCATGGTGATGACGCTGCTGGACGCGGCCGCTGGCTACGCGCTCACCTGGAGCGACGACCCGAACGTGCAGCGCCGGACCACGACGGCCTCGCTGACGGTCAATTTCATGGCCCCGGCGAAGCAGGGTCCGCTGCGTGCCATCGCCGTGGCGCGGGGCGGCGGCCGCAAGGTGGTGACCTGCACGGCAGAGGTGACGGACGCCGACGGCAATGTGGTCGCCATCGCGCAGGGCACGTTCCGCAACCTGCCGCCGGTTCATCGCAACGGCACGCCCGTGACGGGGTGACCGGGGTCGCACGCGGTCATCGGCATGTCTCTCCATGATCGCCGGGCCTGCTTCGGGGCTCAGGCCGCGGCCTTGCCCCAGGTGCGCTCGACGAACGCGGGGTAGGTCTCGGACACGGCCTCGGCCACGGGCCCGCGCAGGATCGCCAGCGTTTCGGCGCTGGGGGCCGGCGTTTCCGGCACATGGTCCGGGACGTCGAACTCGAAACCCGTCTGGGCGATCACCTCCTCGACCGTGTGGCCGGGGTTGACGCTGCGCAGGACGAACCGCGCCCGCTCCCGGTCGAAGTCGAAGACGCACAGCCCCGTTACCAGCGCGTGCGGACCGCCGGGGCGGTAGACGCCGGGCGCACTGGTCCCCGGGGCGCTGACGAAGTCGACCTTCGGCACGAACACGCGCGGCGAATGCTCCTCGCGGAACAGGATCACGCGCGGCACGAGGAAATAGAGGTAGGCCGACCCGAAGGAGCCCGGAAACCGCACCTTGGAGCGCGGATAGCCGCCGACGCCCACCAGGTTGATGTTGGCCTGCCCGTCGATCTGCCCGCCCGACAGGAAGAAGGCGTCGATGCGCCCTTGCGCGGCGCAGTCGAACAGTTCCTTGCCGCCGTCGGTGAAGACGTTCTGCTTGCGGCTCGACAGCAGCGAGACCTGCATCCGCCCGCCGGAGCGGTGGCGCGCGAGCAGCGCCGCGCTCGCCGGAATGGGCGAGTTCGCGCCGACCGCCACGTGGCGCAGGCCGTGGAGCATGCCGGCAATGGCCTCGATCAGGATTTCCGCACTCATGCCGCTTCCGCCTCCGTCTCCAGCGCCTTCAGCCAGGCGTCGAAGCCTTCCTGCGTCTGCGCCGCCTCGACGTAAGCCGCGATGGCCGCGCGGTCGGCGGCGTATTCCCCGGCGAGGCCCACGGGCCAGGCGCCACCCTGCGCCTCGGCGATGGCGTCGATGTAGAGCGCGGGGATCGTGCCCGCCGCGAGCACCGGATCGGCGAGGAAGTCCGTATCCTCCACCGTCTCCACCGTGACCAGCGCGGAGCGCGAGGCGTGCGCCATCAGCATCAGTTCGCGCCGCACGCCGACCCAGACATTGCCATTGCGGTCGGCACGGGGCGCGTGGAACAGCGTCACGTCGGGCCGGATCGCGGGGAACAGCAGGATCGGGTCGCCGCCCTCCGCGCCCTCGGCGGCAAACGGGTTGTCGATGATCTTCCAGTCCGGCCGGTTCGCGGCGAGGTCGCTGCCGATCACGCCCCTGAGCGGCATGAAGGGGATGCCCTTCTCGGCTGCCTGCAGGCCCGCGTGAATGACCGGGCAGGTCGCGTCCTTCATGGCGATGGTCCCGGCCTTCAGCGCGGCGGCATAGCGCGGCGGCAGGCCGAACTCGCCCAGCGTCAGGGCCGCGGCCTCCATCGTCCCCACGCAGCCCGCGCCGATCAGCCAGTCGGCCTGCAGCCCGCCCGAGGGCACGCCGACGAGGTGCAGCCCGCGCGCACCCCGTGCGATCACGCGACGCACCGCGGCCATGGCGCAGCCGGAATAGTCCGGCGGGATCGCGACCAGCGCGCCGTCCGGCACGCGGGCGGCAAGCTCGTCGAGCGAGGTGAGGACATCGGTCATCCTGCGTCTCCTTCGAGGGCCACGTCCGCGCGCGGCGGCAGCGGCGGGCTGTAGAGCACGATGATCTCCAGCGCCGTGTCGCCCTTGGCGTGAACGGTGTGCATCAGCTTCGGCGGGATGCGGATCACGGTGCCGGGTCCGCACTCGCGCGCGGGCTCCTCGCCCAGCGTCACGTCGCAGAGGCCGGAGATCACGTAGATCACCTGGTGCTCGCGGTCGTGCGCGTGCGTGTCGGCAACGCCTCCCGGCTCGATCCGGCCGAGGATCATCTCGAAACTGCCGCAGAAGTCCTTCTCGACAAGACGGACGTTGCGCGTGCCGCTGTGGCCGGGCGGCGCATAGGCTGGCAGGGCCGACAGATGCTCGATGAGCGCCATTGGCGATTGTGCTCCCTCGGAAAGCCGTTTTCGTTGTTGGCTCAAACCATAACGCCGCCTGCACGCGCGCCCAAGTGCCGATGCGGGAAACCTGACCCGCGTGGCCGGACCTCGTCCGCTCCCGCTCAGGTGCGCGACAGGGCCCGGATCATCCAGAACTGCGCGAGGCCCGCGGCGGCCGCCAGGAACGACATGCCGAAGGAGGCGAAATAGGCCCCCGTCATCTGCTGCAGCACGCCGGAGATCAGCGACCCCGTCGCCGCGCCCACGCCCATGCCCATGGTGATGGAGCCGTAGATGCCCCCCATGCCGCCGCCGGGGAACAGGCGCGCGGCCAGCGTCGAGACGATCGGCCCGCGGCAGCCCTGGCTGATCCCGAAGAACAGCACGAAGCCGTAGACCAGCCAGATCGTCGGCCAGATCGCGACGAGCAGCAGGCTGACGATGCCGATCAGCGTGAAGATGTAGGAGACCGAGGCCGTGTTCCTGCGCCCGAAGCGGTCCGAAAGCCCGCCGATGCTGACCATGCCGATCACCGAGAGCATGCCGGTGAAGCCCATGGCGCTCGCGGCGGTCAGCGGCTCGAACCCGCTCTCGATGAGGTAGGCGACGGCCTGCGGCGTGATGCTGTAGACCGCGAAGGAGGTGAAGAAATAGACGAAGAACAGGCCCCAGAACGCGCTGGTCCGCGCCGCCCGGGCGATCGTCCAGGTGAGCACACCGCCGACCGCAGTGTCGCGTGCCGCGCGCCATTCCTCCGATCCCCGCGTGTAGCGGCCGAGCGGCGCGGCCATCACCGGCACCAGCAGGCAAAGGACGCCCGTGCCGAGGATCTGGTACACCTCGCGCCAGTGGTATTGCTCGAGGAGATATTGCGCCAGCGGGATGATCAGCAGCATCCCCGCCCCAACCGCCGCATAGGCGAAGCCGATCACCGTGCCGAGACGGCGCGTGAACCAGCGGCTGAGCAGCGCCGAGGCGGGCACCATGCCGATCATCGCGGCCGCCACGCCGACCATGCCGCCGATGAAGACATAATACTGCCAGAGCGCGGTCACCCCGCTCGCGGCCCAGAACGCGCCGCCCATGACAAGGAGCCCGGCGCCATAGGTCGCGCGCGCGCCCAGCCGGTCGAACACGATGCCGGCGAGCGGCGCCGAGAGCCCGTGCACCAGCATGTAGACGGCATAGACGCCGGTCATGCCCGCGCGCGTCGCGCCGAGGCCGTCCTGCACCGGCAGCAGGAACACGCTGAACGTGTCGCTCATCCCCCGGCTCATCATGTTCATGACGAAGCACATGGCGACGACGACGCCCAGGAAGGCAGGCGAGACCCGGGGAACGGGCTTCACGTCCATCCGCGCCCCCTGTACGGTCTGCGGCAAATCGACGAACGACGCGAGGGATGGACATGTTGCGCATCGGCAGCGGCGCCGGCTTCGCCGCCGACCGGATCGACCCGGCGGTCCGGCTGATCGAGCAGGGCCGCCTCGACTGGATCGGCTTCGAATGCCTGGCGGAGCGCACGCTCGCGCAGGCCCAGACCGTGCGCGCCGCCGACCCCGCGAAGGGCTACAACCGCTTTCTCGAGGCGCGGATGCGCGCGTGCCTGCCGCCCGCGCTCGCCAATGGCACGCGCATCATCTCGAACATGGGCGCGGCCAACCCGCGCGCCGCGGCCGAGGCTGCAGCACGGATCGGCGCCGGCGCGGGCGTCGCCGTGGCCTATGTGACGGGCGATGACGTGATGCATCTGATCGGGCCGGATACGCTGCTCCAGGATATCGGGATGACCGTGCGCGAGTTCGGCCGGCCGCTCGTCTCTGCGAATGCGTATCTTGGCGTGGAACAGATCCTTCCGGCCATAGAGTCGGACGCAACCGTGATCCTCACTGGACGCACGGCAGACCCATCGCTGTTCCTCGGCCCGCTGGTGCACGCTTTTGGCTGGGCGCTCGACGACTGGGCGCACCTCGGCGCGGGCACGCTGGTCGGTCACCTGCTGGAATGCGCGGGGCAGGTGACCGGCGGCTATTTCGCGGACCCCGGGCACAAGGACGTGCCCGGCCTCGCCGACCTGGGCTTCCCGCTGTGCGAGGTTGCCGCCGACGGCACCGCCACGGTCACCAAGCTGCCGACCGACGGCGGGTGCGTGACGGCCCAGACGGTGAAGGAGCAGACGCTCTACGAGGTGCACGACCCCGCCCGCTACCTGACACCGGACGTGACCGCCGATTTCTCCCGCGTGCGCGTGCGGGAGGAGGGGCGCGACCGCGTCGCCATCGCGGGCGCCACCGGGGGGCCGCGCCCGGAAACGCTCAAGGTCACGGTCGCCTTCGACGGCGGCATGGAGGCGGAGGCCGGCATCTCCTACGCCGGGCCGGGCGCTGCGGACCGCGCCCGGCTTGCCGCCGACGTGCTGCGCCAGCGGCTGAAGGACATCGCAGCCCTGCGCGTCGACCTGATCGGCATCAGTTCGCTGCACGGGACGCTCGCCGCGCCGAGCAATCTCGAACGTTCGGAGGATGTGCGCGTGCGCGTCGCGGCCCGCACCGACGACCCCGACACCGCCGACCGCGTGCTGTGGGAGGTCGAGGCGCTCTACACCTGCGGGCCCGCGGGCGGCGGCGGCGTGCGCGGCCAGGTGCGCCGCACCTTCGTCACCCACGACGCTTATGTGCCGCGCGACGCCATCCGCGCCGAGACGGGAGTGATCCGGCCATGAGGAAGACCCTGCGCGACATCGCCCACGCCCGCGCGGGCGACAAGGGCGACACGTCCAGCATCGCCGTCTTCGCCAAGCGGCCAGAGGACTGGCCCGTGCTGCGCGAACAGGTGACGGCGGAGGCGGTCGCCCGCGCGCTCGCCGGCCTCGTCCGGGGCGATGTGACCCGCTACGAGGTCGAGAGCCTGCACGCACTCAATTTCGTGATGACCAGCGCGCTGGAAGGGGGCGTCAATTCCTCCCTCAACCTCGACAGCCATGGCAAGAGCTGGAGCTATCTCGTGCTCGCCATGCCGGTCGAGGTGCCTTCCGCCTGAACCGCCCCCCGGAACGGCGAAGGGGAGGCGCGGTCGCCCGCGCCTCCCCTTGTCTGTCGCCGGAGCCCATTGGCCCCCGAGGATCAGCCCAGCACCTGCTGCGGCAGCCAGGTGATGATCCAGGGGAAGGCCAGGAACAGGCCGACCGTGATGAAGTCGGCGACCACGAACGGACCCACGCCGCGGAACACCTGCGTCAGCGGGATGTCGGGGCGCACCGCGTTCACCACGAAGCAGTTGAGCCCGATCGGCGGCGTGACGAGGCACACCTCCGCCATCTTCACCACCACGATGCCGAACCAGATCGGGTCGTAGCCGAGCGCGATCACCGCCGGGTACACCACGGGCAGCGTCAGCAGCATCATGCCGATCGCATCCATGAACATGCCGAGGACGGCATAACCCAGCAGGATGAAGATCATGATCACGACCGGCGGGTAGTCGAGGCTGGTGATCCACTCCGTGAACTCCGCCGGAACGCCCGTGAAACCCAGGAAGCGGACGAAGATCAGCACGCCCCAGATGAGCGTGAAGATCATGACCGTCAGCTTCGCGGTCTCCAGCAGCGCGTCCTTGAGGTTGTCCCACTTCATGCCCTTGGCGAGCGCCAGCACGAACACGACGAAGGCGCCCAGCGCGCCCGCCTCGGTCGGCGTGGCCCAGCCGTAGTAGACGGCGGAGAAGATGATCACGATGACGGCGATCACCGGGAAGGTTCCGGGCACGGACTTCACCCGCTCGCCCCAGGTATAGCCGCGGATCGGGCGGCCGATGGTCGGGTCGATGATCGACCAGGTGATGATGATCCCGGCATAGACCAGCGCCGACACGATGCCCGGAATGAAGCCCGCGAGCAGAAGCTGGCCCACCGATTCCTCGACGATGATCGCGTAGATGACGAGGATGGCGCTCGGCGGGATCAGGGTGGCAAGCGTGCCGCCCGCGGCGACGACGCCGGCGGCGAGCTTCGGGTGGTAGCCGGACTTCAGCATCTCCGGGATGGCGACGCGCGAGAACACGGCCGCCGTCGCGGTGGACGCTCCCGACACCGCCGCGAAACCCGCCGTGGCGAAGACCGAAGCCACCGCCAGACCGCCCGGCAGCCAGCCGAACCATTTGCGCGCCGCGTCGAACACGGCATCCGTGATGCCGGCATGGAAGGCGAGATAGCCGATCAGAATGAACATCGGCAGAACCGAGAGCGTATAGCTCGCCGACTTCGAATGCGGAATCGTGCCGACGATGCCCGCGCCCGCGTCCCAGCCGATCATCGCGATCAGGCCGACAAGGCCGACGATGGCCGCGGCGATGTAGATCCGCACCCCGATCACCACCAGCACCAGAAGGCTGACGAAGCCAAGGATGCCCAGTGTTTCGTTGCTGAACTCCATGGTCAGCGTCCCCCCTCACGCGCGTCGGCGCCCAGCGCCTCGGCGGCCTCAGCCTTTGCTTGTTCCGCAACGTTCTCGACCACCGGCACCCCGATCGGCGTGCGCGCCGGGTCCGCGAAGAGGCGGGCATAGCCGTAGGCCATGACCAGCAGGCGGATCCACAGCAGCGAGAAGGCGATCGGCACGACCAGCTTCGACGGCCACATCGGGTATTCCGCGTCGATGGTGGAGTCGCCGAATTCATAGGCACGCACGGTGTGCGTCCAGCCGTAATAGATCAGGATCGCCACGACGAAGAGGGCGACGATCACGCTGGCGAACTCCGCCGCCCACTGCACCCGGCCCTTCAGCTTGCCGACGAGCAGTTCCATGCGCACGTGCCCGCCCAGCCGCTCCGTGTAGGAGATCGCGAGGAAGGCGAAGGTGGTCATCGCCAGTTCGACCATGTCGATGTAGCCGAAGATCGGCGCGTCGAAGAGCTTGCGCCCGAAGACCTGGATGACGCCGATCATCATCAGGCCGAAAATGAAGAGTGACGAGAGCAGCGTGAAGGCGCGCTCGATCTGCCAGACGAAATAGTCCAGCCACCCGATGAACCCTTCGCGGGCGCTCTGCCGGGTGGGCCTGTTCCCTAGTGCATGTGCCATTGTTTGGCCCCTCGTTGGAAAGAAGGGCCGCGCCGAAACTGGCCGGCGCGGCCCTGGAGCTTTCGCCTGTCAGGCCCGGATCAGCTGCCCTTCTGGGCCTTCTCGATCTCTGCCAGCAGGTCGTCGAGCACGCCGCGCGCGTCGAACTTGTCCTGGTTGTCGGCGACCCACTGGTCCCACACCGGCGTACCGGCGACCTTCTGGAACTCGGCCAGCTGTTCGGGCGTGTACAGGATCTCCTGCAGCTTCGCCTTGAAGTCCGGCAGGTTCTTCTTGTCGATGTCGATGTAGGCCTGGACCTGGACGTCATAGGCTTCGTCCAGAACGTCCTCGAGCAGCGTCTTGTACTGCTCCGGCAGCTTGCCGTAGGAGGTCTTGCTGAAGACCGTGCCGCACTCCGACGTGCCGGGCGACATGTTGTTGGTGAACCAGTCCGCCACTTCCGGGATCTTGTAGGCGGCGTGCGCGTAGGTGTAGGGGAACGAGGCCGCGTCGACCGTGCCGCGCTCCATGGAGGTGTACACTTCCGTCGCCGGAACCGTGGTGCGGGTCGCACCCAGCACTTCCATGGCGAGGCCGAGGCCGCCGCCCGCGCGGACCCGCTTGCCGCTCCAGTCGGCGAGCTTGAGCGGCGGCTCGCCGCGGCCCAGGAACTCGTACTGCGGCAGCAGCGCCGACATGTACGGCATGGCGTTCCAGCCATCCATGTCCGCGATGAAGGCCGGATGCTTGTACATCGCGCGCGTCACCTTCTCGCGCACGTCCCAGTCGCCGATCGGCAGGAACGGCATCGTGAACACCATCCACGCCGGGTTCTTGCCCGGATGGTAGAAGTTGCAGAGCTGCGCCGCATCGAATGCGCCGAGCTTGATGCCGTCCAGGTTCTCCCGGGCCTTGGACAGCGCCTCGCCATAGAAGATCTCGATGGTGAAGTTGCCGCCGGTGCGCTCCTTGACCACCTCGGCGACATGCTCGATGCCCTTGGTGAAGGCGCGCGGGTTGCCCCAGGTCGACAGCTTCCAGCTGACCTTCGGCCCCTCGACGGATTGGGCGCCGGCAGGCAATGCGAAAGCTGCCGTTGCGGCAAACGCCGCGGCAAGCGCGAATACCTTGGTCTTCATGTGCTCAACCTCCCTTGTCTTAAGCACTGATTTTCTTGAATTTCATTGGCGTGCACACAGGCCCGAAACGCTAGCACGAACCCCGCACCCCAACAAGCGCGACCGGGGACCGCGCCCCGGCCGCTTCCCCGTCAGCGGCGCTGATCGAACCGCTTTCCGGCGAGCGCCGCGGCGATGTTGACCTTCTGGATGTCGATTGCGCCGCCCGCGATGCCCCAGCCCCAGGCGTCGCGGAACCGCTGCTCGGCGGGGTATTCCTTGGAATAGCCGTAGCCGCCCATCAGCTGCATCGCCTTGCCGGTGACGTCCCGCACCATCTCGTTGGAGAAGCACTTGGCGATCGAGCTGTTGGCGATGGAGGGGAAGCCGTGCTCGGCCTGCGTTACCGCGCGCCAGATCAGCAGGCGCGCGGCGTCGACCTGCATCGCCATCTCGGCGATCTTCATCTGCACCGCCTGGAACTCGATCAGCGGCTTGCCGAACTGGGTGCGCTCCTTGACGTAGTCGAGCGCCTCGTCGAGCGCGGCCTGCGCGATGCCGAGGCACATGGTCGAGTTGCCGCAGCGCTCGAGGTCGAAGGCCTGCATCAGCTTCGGGAAGCCGCCTTCCGGCACGACCACGTGGTCGAGCGGCACTTCCACCTTGTCGAAGAACATGTCGGCCGAATAGATGCCGCGGAAGCCCATCAGCTGCTCGCGCTTGCCGAAGGTCAGGCCCGGAGCGTCGCCCGGCACGTAGACCGCGCCGATCCCCTTGGCGCCGGCGCCGTCGCCCATGCGCGAATAGACGAGGTAGCCGTCGGCCTTGCCCCCGCCGGAGCACCAGCGCTTGGTGCCCGTGACGACGACCTTGTCGCCCTTGATCTCGGCGCGGGTCTTCAGGTCGGTGAGCGCGGTGCCCGCCTCGGGCTCCGACATGGCGACGGCGACGACCGCGTCGCCGGTCGCGACGCGCGGCAGCAGGGATTTCTTCAGGCTGTCGGTCCCGAACTTCTCGATCGCCTTGATCGGGCCGACGCTCGCCTCGAAGATCGGGAAGGCGACGCCCGGATGCACCTGCACGAACTGCTCCAGCACCAGCAGCGCGTCGAGGTCGGAGAGGCCGAGCCCGCCATATTCCTTCGGCAGGTTGACGCCGAGGAAGCCCATCTCGCCGTACTTGTGCTTCCATTCGCGCGAGAGGGGTTCGCTCGTCGCCTCGATCTCCCTGGCGACCGGCGCCATCTGTTCGCGGGCGAAGGTGCGCGCGGCCTCGCGCAGCTCCTTCTGGTCGGCCGTCAGTTCGAAATCCATGCGATGCATCTCCTTGGCAAGGACGTGTCCTGTCTTGTGAGTGCGGCGCGGCAGGGTCGTTGCCCCGGCGCCGGAAAGGGCCGGCTTCAGGCGGCGAACGGTGCGCGGACGGCCTCCTGCGGCACGGGATCCGACGCGCCCCCGCGTCGGGCGAGCGCCTGCTCCACGGTCAATGAAGTGGTCGTTTCGATCATCTGTTGCTAAAAGCGCCGTCGCCAGTGAAACGATGTTCCGCAATTTCCTAACGGGTGAAATCAGATGGCACAAGGGCCCTTGGCGGGGATCAGGGTGGTCGACCTCACTTCGGTGGTTCTCGGCCCCTATGCGACGCAGATCCTGGGCGACATGGGCGCTGACGTCATCAAGGTCGAAGCGCCCGAAGGCGACGTGCTGCGCGGCATCGCACCCCTGCGCTCGCCCGGCATGGGCGCGGTGTTCATGAACGCCAACCGCAACAAGCGCTCCGTCGTGCTGGACCTGAAGCAGGAGGCGGCGCGCGCCGCTCTCCTGCGCCTCGTCGCCGGCGCCGACGTCTTCGTCCACTCCATGCGGCCGAAGGCGATCGCCCGGCTAGGTCTCGCGTGGGAGGATCTCAAGGCCGTCAACCCGCGCCTCGTCTATTGCTCGGCCTGGGGCTTCGGACAGGGCGGGCCCTATGAGGACAAGCCCGCCTATGACGACGTGATCCAGGCCATGTCGGGCGTGGCCGACCTCGCCGCCCGCCAGCGCGCCGGCGGCGAACCGCGCTACGCCCCCACGATCCTCGCAGACAAGACGGCGGGCCTGACCGTCACCTGGGCCATCGCGATGGCGCTCTTCCACCGGGAGCGGACGGGCGAGGGCCAGGAGGTCGAGGTGCCGATGTTCGAGACGCTGACCTCCTTCGTCCTGCTCGAACACATGGCGGGTGCCGTGTTCGACCCGCCGGAAGGGCCGATGGGCTACGACCGCGTGCTGGCCCCGCACCGCAGGCCCTACGCGACCGCGGACGGCCATATCACGGTCATGCCCTACACGACGAAGCAGTGGCAGCGCTTCTTCGTCGCCGCCGGACGGCCGGAAATGGCAGACGACATCCGCGTCACGGACGCGGGCGAACGCAGCCGCGCCATCGCCGCGCTTTACGGCATGATCGCCGATGCGATGCCCGCGCGCCCGACCGCCGAGTGGCTTGCGATCTTCGAAGAGGCGGACATTCCCGCCATGCCGGTCAACCGGCTGGAGGATCTTCCGGAGGACCCGCATCTCAAGGCCACGGGGTTCTTCCAGCCTCTCGACCACCCGACCGAGGGGCCGCTCACGACGACCGCGATCCCGGTCCGGTTCAAGTCCTCGCCCGGCGCGATCCGGCGCGGTGCGCCCAGGCTCGGCGCCCACACGCGCGAGGTGCTGGCCGAGGCGGGGCTCAGCGCCGACGAAATCGGCGCCCTGCTCGCCACCGGCGCGGGCCGCCAGGCGGAGGATGCCGCCTGACGGTGTCTTGTGTGGGGCCCGGCTTCAGACCGCGCGGATATAGCCGCCGTCGACCCGCATCAGCGTGCCGGTGACGTAGCTCGCCTGCTCGGAACACAGGAAGGCCGCTGCGTCGCCGAATTCCTTCGGCTGGCCGTAGCGTGCCGCCGGGATGCCGGCCAGCGCCTGCTTGCGCACCTGGTCGACGGTCAGGCCCTCGCGCTTCGCCTTCGCCTCGTCGAGCTGGTCCACGCGGTCGGTCTGGATCCGGCCCGGCAGGATGACGTTGCAGGTCACCCCGTCCGCCGCGACCTCGGCCGCGAGCGTCTTGTTCCACGCCAGGAGACCCGCGCGCAGGCTGTTCGACAGCGCCATGTGCGGCAAGGGCTGCACCGCTGCCGAGGACGCGACCGTCACCAGCCGCCCCCAGCCGCGCGCCCGCATGTCGGGCAGGAAGGCGCCGGCCACGTGGATCAGCGTCTCCACCATGCGCTCGAACCACAGCTTCCAGTCCGCGCCGGAGATCTCGATGGCCGGGGCGGGCGGCGGGCCGCCGCCGTTCAGCACCAGCACGTCGACGCCGCCCAGCTTCTGCCGCACCACGCGGATCAGGTCGTCGACCTGCGCGCGGTCGTGCAGGTCGCAGAGGATGCCGTGCACGTGCGCGCCGGTTTCCGCGGCGATCTGTGCGGCCGCCTGGTCCGCGCCGTCGCGTCCGCAGATGACGACCTCGGCCCCTTCCGCGGCGAGCGAGGTGGCGATGGCCCGCCCCAGTCCGCGCGTCGAGGCGAGCACCAGTGCGCGCCGTCCCTTCAGTCCGAAATCCATGGTTCCCTCATCCCTTGCCGGTCTACGGTCTCGTCCGGTGCCGGAAGGTGGACCGATCCCGCGCGCCAGGCAAGCCGCTCAGCCCCCCGGCAAGCCTGCCATGCCGCCGCCCGCGATGGACAAGGCCGCCCGCTTGCCCCAGAAGGCGCGGTGAACCACATGCGCGCACGGCGCAGATACGCGAGGGGTGAGAGAGGATGCCTGGACCGCTCGGTCACATCAGGGTGCTGGATCTGTCGCGGGTGCTGGCGGGGCCGTGGGCCACGCAGTTCCTGGCCGACATGGGCGCGGACGTCATCAAGGTGGAGCGTCCCAGGCAGGGCGACGACACCCGCACCTGGGGTCCGCCCTGGCTGGTGGAGCCGACCGACAAGGACCCGGGCCTCTCGGCCTACACCATCGCCGCGAACCGCGGGAAGCGCTCCGTCACCATCGACTTCACGACGCCGGAGGGGCAGGCGCTCGTCCGCAGGCTGGCGGAGAAGGCCGACGTGGTGGTCGAGAACTACAAGGTCGGCGGCCTGAAGAAATACGGCCTCGACGCCGACAGCCTGCGCGCCATCAACCCGCGCCTCGTCTATTGCTCGGTGACGGGCTTCGGCCAGACCGGGCCTTATGCGAAGCGGGCGGGCTACGACTTCCTCATTCAGGCCATGAGCGGGCTGATGAGCATCACCGGCCAGCCGGACGGCACGCCGGGCGCCGAGCCCATGAAGATCGGCGTCGCCATGTCGGACCTCACGACCGGGCTCTACGCCACCGCTGCGATCCTGACCGCGCTGCTCAAGCGCGACCACACCGGCGAGGGCGAGACGATCGACGTCGCCCTGCTGGACTGCCAGATCGCGGCGCTCGCCAACCAGGCGTCGAACTATCTCGTCTCCGGCACGGCGCCGGTGCGCATGGGCAACCGCCATCCGAACGTCGTGCCCTACCAGGTGTTCGCGACCGCCGACGGCCACATCATCCTCGCCGTCGGCAACGACGCGCAGTTCGCCAAGTTCTGCAAGGCGGCTGGCCTCGACGCGGTTGGGGCCGACCCGCGCTTCACCCGCAACGTGGACCGGGTCATCAACCGCGACGCGCTGACCGACCTCTTGGGCGATGCAATCTCGAAGCGGACCTCGGCCGACTGGATCGCGCTGCTGGAGCAGCACGGCGTGCCCTGCGGCCCGATCAACGACATCGAGGCGGTGTTCGCCGACCCGCACGTCAAGGCGCGCGGGCTGCAGCGCGACTATCCGGACGACCGCGCGGGCACCATCCCGCAGGTCGGCAACCCGGTGAAGTTCGCCAGCACCGACACGACGGCGCCGACGCCGCCGCCCTATCTCGGCCAGCACGCGCGCGAGGTGCTGACCGGCGAGCTTGGGCTTACGGACGCGGAGATTGCGGACCTCAAGGCGAAGGGCGTGCTCTAGTCCCGCAGGAACCGCCGCATCACGTTTTCGAGGACGCGGCTCACATTGTTCTCGAACCCGTTGTGCGGAAGGCTGCCGCAGAAGGTGATGGAGCCGGTGGCGAACACCTCGCCGCCGCCCGGCACCCTGAAATAGGCCATGTCGGCGCGGATCAGCTTCTGCCAGGGCTCGCCGGGCCAGGTGGTGATGTGGGTCAGCTGCTCCTCCGGCACCAGCACGAAGGTGGACCCGTGCGCCTCCGAGCTGGCGACCACCTCGATATCCTCGGGCGAGCCGAGGCGCACGTCCGCGCGGTCCAGCTCGAACCCCGCCGCACCCCCGGCGCTCAGCCCGAAATTGCCGATGATCTCGTCGTCGACGCCCTCGAAGATCCAGGCGGCCGACGGCGGGGCGTCGGGCCCGATCCGGCGGCGGTAGTAGGACGCCTCGAACTGGCCCTGCGCGGAGAAGCCGATCCCCGCCAGCATCTGCGGCGGCCGCCCGCTGCGCCGCCACAGGCCGCCATAGGCCCCGTCGAAGGCGTTGTAGTACTCGCCGGGCTCCGCCGCCCAGGCGCGGATTCCGCCCTCGCCGCGCCGGATCTCCAGGATCGCCGGGTTCTCCGGGTGGACCGCGATGCGCCAGTAGAACCCGTTGCCGCCGAGATAGATCAGCCGCCCGCCCGTGTCGCGGTAGGTCTGCAGCGCGTCCAGCGTCTCGCGCGTGTGATATTCGGGGTGCGTGCCCGTCGTCACGGCCTTGTAGCCCGCGATGGC